>JAXHTF010000093.1 GCA_034211275.1 Acidobacteriota bacterium | reverse complement strand
CGGACCGGTACTTGGTGGCAGCAAGACCCAGGCCGGCTGGAAGCCGGCACTCCCAGGTTCCCCGCCCGTCCGCGAAAGCTCTCTATAGATTGGATGCGGAGCTGTGAGCTTCCCCCTCTACCGGGTGGACGGGAGGGTGGGCTGGGAGAGGGGGATCGAGGGGGTGAGGGTTTTTTCCAAAAGCGCCCACGGCCTCCGGATCGAGGATCTTTCCGACGGCAGCCGGCTCACCCCGCTTCCTCCTCCAACTCCGCCAGCTCCTCCTCGAGCTCCTCCCACTCCTGCATCAGCTCGTCGACCTTCTCGGAGAGCTTCTTCTGTTCCTGCTCCTTCTTGGTCACTTCCTTGTGGGAGGTGCGGTCGAAGTAGGTGGGGTCGCAGAAGAGCTCGTTGATCTCGTTGATGCGCTCCTCCGCCTTTTCCACCTCGGCGGTGACCTGGTCGCGGCGCTGGGTGAGCTTGCGGCGGCGCTGGCGGCGTTGGTTTTGGTTCATCTTCTGGGAAGAGGAGCCGCTGCCGCCGCTGGAGCGATCCTTGCGCTTCTCCCGCTTGGCCTTGAGCACCACCGAGTCGGCGTCCAGGTGGTCGTCGCCGCATTTCTCCAGGTACTCGTCGTAGGAGCCGTGGTAATCGTTGATGCCGGCGGGGGAGATCTCCAGCACCCGGGTGGCCAGCTGGGAGACGAACCAGCGGTCGTGGGAGACGAAGAGGAGGGTGCCGTCGTATTCCTTGAGCCCTTTCACCAGGGCGTCGATGGCTTCCAGGTCCAGGTGGTTGGTGGGCTCGTCGAGGATCAGCACGTTGGGTTTTTCCACCGACAGCCGGCAGAAGATCAGCCGTGCTGCCTCGCCGCCGGAGAGGCTGGAGACGCTCTTCTTCGCTTCGTCGCCGGAGAAGAGCACCATGCCCAGATGGCCGCGTACCCAGCCGACGGTTTCCGTGGGCACCGCCTCCCAGAGCCAGTCCTGCACCGTGATGGAGCGGTCGCCGAGAGTCTCGTGGTGGTCCTGGGCGAAATAGCCCGGGTGGGTTTCATAGCCCCACTCGACGTCGCCGGCGTCCTGGTTGGTGACCCCCATGACGATCTTCAGCAGGGTCGACTTGCCGATGCCGTTGGGGCCGATGATGGCCATGCGGTCGCCGCGGTTGACGGTGAGGGAGACATCCTCCAGGACTTTCTTCGGCCCGTAGGCCTTGGAGACGCCCTTGACCTCCAGCACCTGCTTGCCGCTGGGCCGCACCTGGCGCAGCTTGAAGGTGGGGTAGCGGCGGGAGCTCTGGGGCAGGGGCTCGATCTCGATGCGCTCGATCTGCTTGAGCTTGCTCTGGGCCTGGCGGGCCTTGGTGGCCTTGGCGCGGAAGCGGTCGACGAAATTCTGCATGTCGGCGACCTTCTTCTCCTGCTTGGCGATCTCCGCCTCCCGGCGCTCCCGATCCTCGACCTTCGCCTCCTCGAAGTGGCTGTAATTGCCCGGGTAGAGGGTGATGGTTTCGTAGTCCACGTCGGCGATGTGGGTGCAGACGTTGTCGAGGAAGCGGTGGTCGTGGGAGATCAGGATGGCGGTGCCCGGGAAGTCCACCAGGAACTTCTCCAGCCAGCGGATGGAGAGGATGTCCAGGTGGTTGGTGGGCTCGTCCAGGAGCAGCACGTCCGGGGCCGAGGCCAGCACCTGGCCCAGCAGCACCCGCAGCTTGAAGCCGCCGGAGAGGGTGGAGAGGGGTTTCTTGTGCACCTCCGTGGGGATGCCCAGGCCCTCCAGGATCTCCCCCGCCCGGGCCTCCAGCACATAGCCGTCGTTGCGCAGGATGATCTCCTCGAGCTCGGCGTAGCGGTCGCCGTCGAAGCTTTCCTCCGCCTTCTCCAGGAGCTTCTCCTTCTCCACCATGGCGTCCCAAACGTCCCGGCGGCCCATCATGGCCACCTGCAGGATCTCCTGCTCCTCGTGCAGGAAATGGTCCTGTTGCAGAACGCCCAGGCGCACCCGCTTGGGCAGCGCCACGGTGCCCTCGCTGGGCGGCTCCTCGCCGGTGAGGATCTTCAGGAAGGTGGATTTGCCGGAGCCGTTGGCCCCCACCACTCCATAGCGGTTGCCGGGATTGAATTGGATCGAGACCCCGGTGAACAGGGTCTGATGGCCGAAGAACTTGCCGAGGTTGGAGACAGCGATCATAAGGCCCGAAGGATAGCAGTCTCCTGGCGGTCTCGGGAGCTTGTCTCGGCCGCTGCCCTCGATTCGGTGGTCTGCGGTACGAATCTTGCTTTCAGTTTGGACAAGTGCAGGTACCGGCGAATCGAAACGGATGCAACGCATCACCGCATTCGCAGGCACCTCGACGGCTCGAACCCTGCCCGATGCCGTATTCTGTTCTAGAGGCCTGATGAAACCACCCTCTTTACTCAAGACCTTTGCCGTGAGCCACCGCCGATGAAGAGCTCCACTCCCGAGCCTCGCCGAGTCCGTCTCAAGACCCTGCTGTACCGGCACCGCCTCGCCCTGGTCATCGCGGCGGTGGTGGCCGTGGCGCTGCTACTGCTCTTCGGCCAGCCGTTCTGGCGCCTGGCGGGGCAGCTGGACGGTCGCATCGTCAGCCAGCCCTCCCGCCTCTACGCCCGTTCGCTGGAGCTGCGCACCGGCGCGGTGATCCCTCCGGACCAGGTGGTGGCGGAGCTCGAATCCCTGGACTATCGGCAGGTGGATCGCCCCGAGGGTTTGGGAGTGGGAGAGTTCTACCGCGGAGAACGAGCGCTGGCGGTGCGGCTGCGCTCCTTCTGGACCGCCGACGGGCGGATTCCTCCCAGCGCGCTGGAAGTGCGCTTCCGGGGCAGCCGGGTGGACGCCCTGCGCTGGCGCGGGGAGGACGTAGAGGTGGCCTACCTGGAGCCGCCGCTGCTGGCTTCCTTCTACGGCCCGCAGGTGGAGGAGCGGCGGCCGGTGCTGATGGACGAGGTTCCCACCTCCTTGGTGCAAGCGGTGCTGGCGGTGGAGGACGATGGTTTCTTCGACCACTCGGGTCTCTCCATCACCGGCATCGCCCGCGCCGCCTGGGTCAACCTCACCGGCGGCGAGGTGCGGCAGGGAGGAAGCACCCTGACCCAGCAGCTGGTGAAGAATATTTACCTCAGCCACGAGCGGACCCTCTCCCGCAAAGCCCAGGAGGCGGTGCTGGCGGTGCTGGTAGAGCTGCGCTACGACAAAGACACCATCCTGCGCAGCTACCTCAACGAGATCTATCTCGGCCGCGGCGACGGCGCCAACCTCATCGGCGTCGGCGCGGCGGCCCACGCCTACTTCGGCAAGCAGGTGGCGGAGCTCACCCTGGCGGAGTCGGCGACCCTGGCGGGGATGATCCGCTCGCCGGCCAATTACAGCCCCCTGACCCATCCGGACAAAGCCAAGAGCCGCCGGGACGTCGTCCTCCAGCGGTTGGAGGAGCTGGGTTGGATCGAGCCCCCGGTTGCCGCGGCCGCCCGCGAGCAGCCCATGGAGGCCCGCAAGGGCAGCCGGCCGGTGCGCCGGGCTCCGTATTTTGCCTCGTTGGTGGAGGAGGAAGCGGCCCGCCGCTTCGGTCTCGAAGGGCTGGCGGACGGCGGCTACGTGCTGCTCTCGACCCTCGAGCCCAAATCCCAGGAGCAGGCGGAGAGCGCCGTGGCCTGGGGGTTGGAATCGTTGGAGAAGGGCTGGGAGAAGAACCACAAGGGGAACGGCCCGCTGCAGGCGGCGCTGGTCTCCATCGACGTCGAGGACGGCGACATCCTGGCGTACGTCGGCGGAAGGGATTTCGCCGCCAGCCAATTCGACCGCGCGTCCCAGGCCCGGCGCCAGGCCGGCAGCGCCTTCAAGCCGGTGGTCTACGCTGCCGCGTTCCAGGCCGGTGCCGCCGCGCCGTCGACCTTGGTGGAGGACGCTCCCCTCACCATCACCCTCGCCGGCCGCCGCTGGCAGCCGCGCAACAGCGACGGTACCTTCGACGGCTGGATGAGCGTGCGCACTGCCGTGGAGCGCAGCCGCAACGTGCCGACGGTGCGCCTGGCGCTGCAGGTGGGGCTGCCGCGCATCGTGGAGATGGCTCGGGGGTTGGGCATCTCCGCCCGTCTGGAGCCGCTGCCGTCCTTGGCCTTGGGAGCCTTCGAGGTCACCCCGCTGGAGATGACCTCGGTCTACGGCACTCTCGCCGCCGGCGGCACCCGGCCGCCGATCCATGGCCTGGAAGCGGTCTTCGATCCCGCCGGCGAGGCGGTGGAAGGGCAACCGCTGCCGGCGCGGGAAGAGATCATCCAGCCCCAGACCGCCTACCTGCTGACCTCGGTGCTGCAGGGCGTCTTCGACCGCGGCACCGCCCGGCGGGCACGGCGGGACGGCCTGGACGCTCCACTGGCGGGCAAGACCGGCACCACCAACGACCGCCGCGACAGCTGGTTCGGCGGTTATTCCCGGGACCGGGCGACGGTGGTTTGGGTGGGCTACGACGACAACGACGCCACCCGCCTCTCCGGCAGCCGGGCGGCCCTTCCCATCTGGTCCCGTTTCACCCAGTCGGTGCGCCCGGCGGGGGGCTTCGGCACCTTCACCCAGCCCCCCGGTATCAGCACCGCCACCATCGATCCCGAGACCGGCGAGCTGGCCACCGACGATTGCCCGGAAGTGATCACCGAGGTCTTCCTCGCCGGCCACGAGCCGGAGACCGTCTGCTCCCTCCACGGCAGCTGGCGGGACCGCTGGCGCCAGCGCCGGGAGGTGGACGACGACGGCGAACGCCACCCCTTCCGCCGCTGGTTCGAGCGGGTGTTCCGGGGACGTGGTGGGGAAGAGGAGCCGGAGCGGGACTCGGGGGTCTACTAGCTCCGACCCAGCAGGTGCCGCAGCAGCCCCAGCCCGAAGCCGAGGCCGCAGATCAGCAGGTAGATCCAATACAGCGGAACGACTCCTGCCGCGAAGAGCCAACCGCGGACGCGGCGGTAGAAGCGGAAGACCGGGGCGTTGAGCGCCACCATCAGGATGAGCGCCAGCACCGCGGCGGCCAGCAGGGCTGGGGCGAGGCCGGTGCCCGGGAGCAGGAGCCACGCCGCCAGGGCTGCCGGGGCGAGGCCCAGGGGCAGGAAGGCCAGGGCGACGCTCAGCCGGTCGCGGGTCTTGACGTTGAGATCGTTGACCATCTCCCCGGCGCCGAGCATCAACACCGTCCACGGCACCGCCCGGCACCATAGATCGGTTCGAATCATCCCCCCCAGGGTCCAGCGCTTGAGGTGCTTGACCTGTAGGTCCTTGGCCAGCCGCACCGTGTGGCCGGCGCTCACCCACCGCGAGCCGAGCTCGATGTCCTCGATGCTCGGCACGGCGTAGCGCTCCGCGTCGAAGCCCCCCGTCGCCTCGAAGACCGAGCGCCGGACGGCACCGCAGCCGGCCCAAAAGGTGGAGGCGATCTCGCGGCCGGTCTGGTGCACGTGGTGATGCAAGAGGTTGCGGTATTGGGAGACGAAGCCTGGATCCCCGGGGGAATCGTCATAGGAGCCCATCACCGCCGCCATCTCCGGGTGGGCGTTGAATAGCGCGGCGACCTGGGCAACGAGGCCCGGCGGCGCTTCGATATCCGAATCGAGAAAGAGCAGCAGCTCCCCCGCGGCCCGCTCCGCCCCCCGGTTGCGCGCCCGGGCGGGGCCACCCTGGTTGTCCAGTACTACCACCGTGGCGTCGAGCTCGGCGGCCTGGGCTGCGTGGCCGTCATTGGGACCGTCGAGGACCACCACTATCTCCCCCGGCGGCGGATCGAGACGGGCGAGGCTTTGGACACACCTCGGCCAGTGCGGCGCGGCTCCCCCCACCGGCACCACCACGGTGACGTCGGCCGCCGTGACGTCGGCTACCGTGACGCTGGGTTTGGCGAAGGGTTGGGATTGGGACATAGAGGGCTCAGCGCCGTCCGGACCGCCAGCGTTCCAGAACGTTGTACAGCCAGGCGACGCTCCAACCGAGGACGCCGCCGGTGAGGGCGCCGTAGGCGAAGCCCACCAGGGAGCCCAGCCAGCTCACCGTGTACCCGGGGTAATAGGCCCGCAGCAGGCTGAGGTTCTGACCGACGTTAGGCCCGCCCTTGATCACCAACCAGAGGGTGGCGGCGAAGAGACCGAAGCCCACCACCATGGCGGTGACGATGGCCACGATTCCCGCCCGCAGCCGGGCGATGCTGCGGGTGACGAGGAGCAACTCCGGATCATCTTTGTTCAACGCCGCCTCCGTCCAGGGCTTCGAGGGTGGTGAGGGTGGCCAATCTCCGTTCCAGATCCCGTTCCGACACGGCGATGAGCCAGTTGATCAGCTTGGCGGTGACCCAGCCCAGGCCGAAACCGATGCCGCCGGCCTCGATCATCCCCACCGCCAGGCCGGGCCACGAGACCTTGAAGCCGAAGAGATAGTTGCCCAGCAGCGAGAGCACGGGGACGAAGGTCTCGTCCGAGCCCAGCAGCAGGATGCCCGTGGCCACCGCCAGGGAGACGCTGGCGACGATGCCCACGGCGCCCCCCAGGGCGATCTCGTCATAGCCGGCGAAGGCGGAGCGCAGCAGCTCGTCGATGCCGCTCTCGGCCCGGGCCGGGACCAGGCGGTCCCGCACTCCAGCGCCTTGCTGGCCGACCCCGTCCTGGTCGACCTCGCCCTGGCCGATCTCGTCCTGGCGAACCTCCTCGTGGAAGCTCTGGTCCTCGTTGATGGTCCACAGATCCAGGTCGGCGCCGGCGAGGTTGCGGGCGGCGTAGAGGCCGGCGAGCATCGAGTGATCCTGATTGTTGTAGCGATGCTGGCCGTTGCGGCCGACGGTGTAGAGGTTGTCGAAGCGGTCGAGCCAATCCCGAAGGGTCTGGAGATGGGCTTCGTAGTCGCCGTCGTAGACCGGATAGGCCTTGGGCATGCGCACCACCAGCCCGTCGAGGACCTCCTGCGGCTCGAAGAGACCGATGGTGCGGGCCTCGGAGGTGCCCAGCTTCAGCAGCTCGGCGTCGCTACGGCTCCACAGGTCGTCCCCTTCGTTGGCAAAATACTCCAGGCCGATGAACGAGAGGGACGGCTCCCGGACCATCTCCGGGCTCCAATTCTTGAAATTCTGCACCCGCCCCACCTGCACTTCCGGCGAGTGGATGTAGATCCAATTGTCCGGGAAGAGCTCGTCCCGGTCCACCAGCAGGCCGACGATGAGGAAGTCCCGATAGCGCAGGCTGCCGGCGGCCTCCAAGACCTCCGCCGGCGGTGCCGGCTCCATGCCCTGGACCAGGGCGCCGACGGGCATGGAGGAGACCAGGGCGCTGCACTCTTCTCGCCGCCGGCCCTCGGCGGTCTCCACCTCCACCGCCGTCACCCGGCCGCCATCGTGGTGGACTCTCACCACCTTCGATTGCAGGTGGGTCTCGATGCCGTGGTCCGCCACCAGCTCCCGGCAGCGCTCCCACATCATGCCCGGCCCCAGCCGTGGATAGTAGAACTGCTCGATGAGGCTGGTGACCACCTCGCCGTCGCGGGTGCCTTGCCCCAGGAAGGCGTTCTTCACCGCGGTCTTGAGGTCCAGATTCTTGATCCGCTGGGCGGCCCAAGCGGCGCTGATCTCCGAGCAGGGCATTCCCCAGACCTTCTCGGTGTAGGTCTCGAAGAAGATCTCGAAGAGCCGCCGCCCGAAGCGGTTGCTGACCCAGGCATCGAAGGTGCTCTCGTCGGCGATGGGGAAGACCTGGGAGTGGAAATAGCTGAGCACCACCCGCACTGCCTCCACCAGTCCCAGGCCGCGGAGGGCGTTGGTGGGGCGTAGGGGATAGTCGAAGAAGGTGTCGCGGTAGTAGATGCGCGACATGCGCTCGCGCACCAGCAGATCGTCTCCGAGGATCTCGTGCCACAGAGCCTCGACCTCTTTCACCTTGGTGAAGAAGCGATGGCCGCCGATGTCCATCCGGCAACCCTGGAAGAGCACGCTGCGGGAGATGCCGCCGACGATGTCGTCGGCTTCGAAGACCACCGCGGGCCGGCCGAGCTTGCCGAGCTCGAAGGCGGCGGTGAGCCCCGCGGGACCGGCGCCCACCACCACCGTTGGCAAGTCGCCGGCGGATCGATCCTTTAGATTTTCCTGTTGCACGCTCATGCGAGGGCGAGGCTAGCAGAAGCTGGCGGCGGACTCAGCTCTTGTGCTGATTGTGCAGGTTGTGCTGATGAACGGCATTGAGACAAGCACAGGAATATGCCGTAGGCTATGACCCGAGATGGAAAGTCTTCAAGGCGTACCCCTAAAGCGACGGCCGCGGTCGTCGAGGCCGGCGTTTCTGACGCCGTGGCCCTTGGTGGCGGGGCTGGTCTGGCTCACCGTCGTGGGGTTGGGCGGGGCCGGATTTCTGCACGTGCATCTGGGATCGGAGCACTCCGGGGATCAGGTCCATGGCCATTTTTACCTGGACCGCCATCACCAGCACGGTGACGGTGAAGATTCCCACGCTCATCCCCATCCCCATCCCCATCCCCATCCCCACTCGCACTCCCATTCCTCTGACTCCTCCCAAGCCGAGACCGGCACGTCGGATCTAGCTTCCGGCGAGGCGGATTCATCTCCCGCCGACGAGGCCCCCTCCGACGAGCCTCCCGCTTCCGACGGCAGTCCGGCCATCAGCCTGGCCCCGGTGGCCTCGGCGAGCCCGGTGCCGGTGACCCTGCCGGCGAGCTCATCGGTCTACCAGCGGTTGGTACTGGGAGGCGAGCAAGACTTCGTCGCCCCCGACCTCCTCCCGTCCCGCAATCCCCGCGCGCCGCCGCGCCGCAGTCTCTCCCCAACCACCAGCTGACCGCCTCGACAGCATCCGGATTCCGCAGCTTGGACTCTCCAGCTTGCGGAGTCGACCCGAGCCTGCGCGCTCGGAACCACCGCTGCCTCCAACGAATTCTGGGGGGAGCTGTGGTCAGCCCGGGAGAATGTTCGGTCCCGTCCGTGGGACCAAAGGATTGCAGCACAGATGAATCGACCCGTGAACAGACAGTGGATCGCCGGGGGGGGGATCGTGGCCGCTTTGTGGCTCGGTCTCCCGCTTCTTGCACCAGGAACCGTTTTCGCCCAAGAGACCGAAGAGAAGAGCAGTAACGAAGAGCAGGAACAGGACGCGGAGCACGAGGGAGAGCACCAGCTCAACTTCTACGACGCGGTGAAGGTCTCCGAACGCCGGGACAACCTGGTGGGGGTGGCCTCCTCCGCCAACGAGGGCACCACCGGCCGCGAGGAGCTGGCCCGCCGGCCGCAGCTGCGCACCGGTGACCTGGTGGAGACGGTGCCCGGCGCCGTCGCCACTCAGCACTCCGGTGGCGGCAAGGCCAACCAATACTTCCTCCGGGGGTTCAACCTCGACCATGGCACCGACTTCGCCGTCTCGGTGGACGGTATGCCGGTGAACATGCCCACCCACGGCCACGGTCAGGGCTACACCGACCTCAACTTCCTGATTCCGGAGGTCATCGAGCGGGCGCGCTACCGCAAGGGGCCCTACTTCGCCGAGGTGGGGGATTTCTCCACTGCCGGCGGGGTGAGCTTCGACTTGGTGCGCGCTTTTCCGGAGCCGCAAGCCAAGTTCTCGGTGGGCGGCTACGACTACCAGCGGGCGCTGTGGGCGGACGGCTACGAAGTCGGCGGCGGGAGTCTCATCGGCGCCGTGGAGTACTACCATTACGACGGTCCCTGGCAGCGGGGGGACGATTACGAGCGCTTCAACGGTTTCTTCAGCTTCAATCGGGGAGACGCTCAGCGGGGGTGGTCGGTGACCGCCATGGGCTCCGACGGGGAATGGCTGTCCACCGATCAGATTCCCCGACGGGCGGTGCGCCAGGGTTTGGTGGACCGCTATGGGCTCCTCGACCCGGGCCCTCGGGGCAGCACCGCTCGCTACAGTCTCTCCGGCGAAATGCATCGGGGCAGTGACCGCTCCCTGACCAGCCTCTCTGGCTATGTCATCCGCTACGACTTCGATCTCATTTCCAACTTCACCTACTTCCTCGACGATCCGGTGAACGGCGATCAATTCGAGCAGGTGGACGAGAGGCTGATCTACGGTGCCGCCCTTACCCATCGCTGGAGCGCCCACCTGGGATCCCTCCACGCCGACAACGCGGCGGGGGTGACCCTGCGCTACGACGACATCGACAACGGCCTCTACCGCACCTCCGACCGGGTGCGCACCGCCACCACCCGGGAGGATGCCGTCCAGCAGCTGGGCGCCGGCATCTGGGGAGAGACCTGGCTGCGGTTGGCGCCGAAGCTGCGGCTGGGACTGGGATTGCGCGGTGACTTCTACGACGCCGACGTCGCTGCCTTCCGCTCTATCAACTCCGGCACCGCCGACGACTTCCTCCTCAGCCCCAAGGCGACCCTGGCGTGGCAGGCTTCCTCATCGACGGAGATCACCCTCAACGCCGGTGCGGGCTTCCACTCCAACGACGCCCGCGGCGCCACCATCCGCGTCGATCCGGTGAGCGGCGACCCGGTGGAGCCGGTGGATGCGCTGGTGCGCGGCACCGGTGCCGACCTCGGCTTCCGCACCCTCACCGAGGGTGGCTACCACGTCACCGTTTCGGTGTTCTGGCTCGAGCTCGACTCCGAGCTTCTCTTCGTCGGCGACGCCGGCGCCACCGAGGCCAGCCGGCCGAGCCGGCGCACCGGCATCGAGTGGACCAACTACTGGCAACTGACCCCGGCGCTGGCGGCGGATCTCGACGTCACCTGGACCGACGCCGAATTCACTGATGACGATCCCGCCGGCCCGGAGATCCCCGGTGCCCTGGAGACCACGGTGGCGGCAGGGCTGAGCTATGCCGGCTCGAGCCGCTGGTCCGGCGCTCTGCGTTTCCGTTACTTCTCCGGCGGTCCGCTGGTGGAGGACGGATCGGTGGAGTGGGGCCCCACAGCGCTGGTCAACGGCCGCGTCGCCTACCGAGTCAACGACTCCCTGAGCCTGGCGTTGGACGGCTTCAATCTCCTGGATCGGGAGGATGAAGACATCGCCTATTTCTACGCTTCCCGTCTCCCCGGCGAGCCGGCGGACGGGGTCGAGGACGTGCATTTCCACCCGACGGAGAAGCCGTCGGTGCGGTTGACGTTGACTTGGAGGTATTGAGGACTCGAGGTGAGATCGGGTCGTTGAACTGGTGGGCTGGCGCCCACCCTATGGCCCGATGCGGCTTCTTCGCGAGTAGGGTGGGCGCCAGCCCACCAGTTCCTGAGGTGGCTTCCGTGCAAGTAGGAAGCATCAAGGGCGAATTCGGCCCCACGCGAGCCCGCTCCGGATTCATCCCTCGCCTTCGGATAACATCCTCGCCAACCCATGGCTTCCCACCTCATCCACTGCTCCTACCACAAATGCCTGACGGTCTACTTCGGGCGGGTGTTCAAAGCGGTGTTCAACCGCTGCCTGCCGTGGACCGCCGGCTATCGGCACTACAACAGCGATCTGGAGGCCTTTTACGACGGCTTCGCCGAGCATCGGGTGGCTTCGGTGAACAACCAGGCCCTCGACCTGGAGCGCCTGGGGGAGTTTCGCCTCTCGCGCTTTCTCCGGGATCCGCGGGATCTCATCGTTTCCGGTTACTTCTACCACCGCCGCGGCGCCGAGCCGTGGACCACGCTGAAGGCGCCTACGGAGGAGGATTGGGCCTTCGCCAACGGGCGGGTGCCTGAAGGTCTCTCGGCGTCGGGACTGTCCTTCTCCGAATACCTCCAATCGCTGCCGGAGGAGGAGGGGTTGTTGGCGGAGCTGGAGTTCCGGGCAGCGCATCTGGAGTCCATGGCTCGCTGGCCGCGAGAGCATCCGGACATCGCCGTCTACCGCTACGAGGATCTGGTGGCGGACGGCCCCGAGGTCTTTCGGCAGCTCTTCGAGCACTATCGCCTGGGGCCTGTGGGGCGGCGTCTCGGGCTCTTCTTCGCCCGCCGGTATTCGCTCAGCCAGAAGGCGAAGGGGCGGCAGCAATCCTCCGACCCCCACATTCGCAACCCCGCTGCCGGACAGTGGCGCCGGCACTTCACACCGCGGGTGCGCCAGGCCTTCGACCGGCGTTACGCCGGCCTGGTGGGGCAGCTGGGCTATCCGGAGAGCTAGCTCGAGCACTCAGACAGCGGTCGACGCGCAGCCGCGGTTGGGCGAAGATGGGCCGCAGATGGCCAAGATCCTGCTCCTCCCCGGCGCCTTCCCCAGCGTGCTCTACCCCGGTGTGGAGCTGGCGCGACGGCTGGCGTCGGCGGGCCACGAGGTGACCCTGGCCGGCCTGCCGGCGGTGGCCTCTTCCGCCCGGGCGCTGGCGGAGCACCACGGGCTGGGATTTTTGGAGCTGAAGGGGAGCCAGCTGGGGGAGTTTCTGGTCGCCGACGCCGAGAAGAGCTTCATCCGACGGCTGCTCACTTTCCGCCGCCGGCGCCAGGAGGCGAGGGAGCTTCTGGGAGTGGAAGAGTTTCGCCGGGTGCTGGAAGCGCTTTCGCCGGATCTGCTGCTGGCCGACGTCGAGCTCCACGAGCACATCCTCACCGCCGTCGGTGCCGGGGTGAAGGTGGCGCTGCTCAATCCTTTCGCCTCCATCTGGCGCCGGCCGGGGTTGCCCCCCAACCATTGCTTGGTGCGCCCCGGCGTTGGCTGGCGCGGTAGCCGCTGGGGCATGGCGCTGCTGTGGCTCGCGGCGCGGTGGCGCAAGCGTGGCCGGGCCTGGCGGCAGCGGTGGCGTTCCGTCGGCTGCGACCGGCTGTCCTTGCTCCGGGAGCTGGCGCGGGATGGCGGCTTCGACTTTCGCCGCGGCACCGACGACAGCCAGTGGCTGATCCCCTTTACCTACCGACATTTGCCGGTCCTCAGCCTCCACGCTCGGGAGTTCGAGTTCCCTCACGAGCCGCCGCCGCAGGTGACCTATGTCGGCCCCATGGTGCTGGAAGAGCGGGTGGACCGCTCGCTGCCACCGGAAGATCGCGCCCGCCTGGACGAGATTCTCGCTCGCCATGGCGGCACCGCGAGCAGCAGCCCGAGACGGCTGATCTACGCCGGCTTCGGCTCGGTCTTCTCTACCGATGGGGATTTCCTCCGGCGGCTGCTGGCGGCGGTGGTGGCGGAGGAGGATTGGGAGCTGGTGTTGAGCTTCAGCGGCCGGGCCACCGGGGAGAATCCGGAGCTTCCGCCGGAGTCTCTGGGGGAACGCGTGCATCGCTTCGGTTGGCTGCCCCAGCTGGAGATGCTGGAGCACGCAGCCGCAGCGGTGACCCACGGGGGCATCAACACCCTCGACGAATGTGTCCTCGCCGGCGTGCCGGTGCTGGTCTACTGCGGCCACGAGACCGACATGGCGGGGAACACCGCCCGAGTGGTGCACCACGGTATTGGTATCGCCGGCGATCGTCGGCGGGATTCGCCGCAGACCATCCGTCACCATCTGCGGCGGCTGCTGGAGGAGCCGAGCTTCCCTCGCCGGGTAGGGGAGCTACGCCGCAGCTACCGGGCTTACGTTCAACATCGGCAAGCGGAGCGGGCTGTGGCGGAGCTGCTGAAGGCCGAGGAAGCCACGGATCCGGGAGCTCCGCCGACCCCGGGAGCCCAGCCATGAGCGCCTTCATCCGCCGGGTGGCCGCCGGGGCCGGCTGGCTCTACGCCTATCGCTGGCTGGAGCGGCTGCTGGACTTCCTCTCCGTGGTGGTCCTGGCCCGCCTGCTCTCGCCGGACGACTTCGGCCTGGTGGCCATCGCCGCGTCGGTGGCGGCCATCGTCGAAGGGCTCAGCGCCTTCGACGTCAACAAAGCCTTGATCCGCTCCCGGGAGGACGACCGGGGCCTCTTCGACAGCGCCTGGACCCTGTCGGTGCTGCGCGGGCTGCTCGCGGCCCTGTGCATGGTGGCGGTGGCGCCCTTCCTCGACGACCACCGCCTGTCCCAGGTGCTTCTGGTGCTCGCCGTCAGCCCCTTGCTCAACGGCCTCGCCAATCCTCGCTTCGTGCTCTTCGAGCGGGAGCTGGTGTACTCCCGCCTGGCGGTGCTCACCCTCGGCTCCCGGCTGGTGGCGGTGACCCTGACCCTGGGGCTGGCGGTGGTCTACCGCAGCTATTGGGCGCTGGTACTGGGAATGGTCGCCGGCAGTCTGGTGAGCCTGATCCTCAGCTATGCCCTGCGCCCCTACCGGCCGCGGCCCTCCTTCGCCCGCTTCGACGCCATCTTTGCCTTCAGCGGCTGGCTGTCGCTGACCAGCGTGGTCACCACCCTCGCCATGGAGACCGACCGCATCTTGGTGGGCAAGCTGGTGGGCATCGCCGACGCCGGGCTCTACTTCATGACCCAGCGGGTAGGCGTTCTTCCCACCCGCGAGCTCATCAGCCCGCTGCAGCGGCTGCTCTTTCCGTCCTTCAGCGAGCTGGCGGAGGATCGAGGCCGCCTGCGCCGGGGGGTGCAGGAGTCCATCAACGTCCTGGGCAGCCTCAGCCTCCCCGCCGCCTGCGGCTTCGCCCTGGTGGCCAACGATTTCGTGCCCTTGGTGCTGGGCGATCAATGGCAGTCCATCGTGCCCCTGCTGACGGTGTTGGTGCCCTATCTCGGCCTCCGGGCCACCCTCTCCATGGCGCTGCCCTGCGTCATGGCCCTCGGGGAGACCCGGCTGCTCTTCTGGGTCAGCTTCGTCTACGCCCTGGTGCATCTGCCGGTTTTCATCGCCGGCACCATTCTTTTTGCCCTGCCCGGGGCCATCGGGGGCATCGTCCTGGCGGGGGTGCTCTACATCTATCTCAACGCCTGGATGCTGCGGCGGACGCTGGAGATCTCCATTCCGGAGATCCTTCGCCAGCTCCGTCGCCCGCTGCTGGCGACGGCGCTGATGGTGGCGGCGATTCTGGGGGCGGACGCCCTCCTCGTCATCGAGCTCTTCACCCGCGAGGGATCCTGGCTGGCCTTGGCGGTGAAGATCCCCCTGGGCGGGGTGGTGTTCTGCAGTGCGCTGGCTGCGCTCTGGCGTTTGGAAGGTCGCCCGGCGGGAATCGAGCGGCGGATGTTGGAGCTGTTGGCGCGCTAGCTCCCCAAGCTATCCAGGCTTTCAGCGAAGACCTCCACCGTGCGCTTCGCGATAGACGGCCAGGAATGCTCCCGAGCCACCTGCCGGCCGCCCTCCGCCAAGCGCTGCTGCAGCGCTGGGTCGCCGAGGAGGCGGCTCAGGGTGCGGGCCAGCTCGTCGGGAGACTCCGGCGGCACCAGGGCACCGCTCTCGCCGTCGGTAAGCACCTCCGGCACGGCCCCCACGCGGGTGGCCAGCACCGGCAGGCCGAGGGCCAGGGCCAGGTAGAGGACCCCCGACTGGCTGATGTGGCGGTAGGGCATGACCAGCACGTCCGCCACGGTGAAATAGCGTTGGACCTCGCTGAAGGGGACGTAGCCGAAATGGTGCACGGCGCCGAGCCGCTGGGCCCAGGCTTCCAGCTCCTCGCGCCGCTGGGTGGGCAGCTGCACCGGATCACCGGCGATGAGCAGCCGCGCCTCGGGCCGTTGCCGCTGTACCGCCGGCCAGGCTTCCAACAGCACGTCCAGGCCCTTGTACTCGCGGATATAGCCGAAGAAGAGGGCCACTTCCGCCTCTTCCGGCAACTCCAGGTCCCGACGGGCTGTGGCTCGGGCTTGGGCGCGATCCTCGACTTCGCCGACCGCCTCCCCGGTCTCCACCCCGGCCTGCTCGAAGAATCCATACTCCCCGTGGGGGATTACCGTCACCTTCTTCGGAGCGACGCCGAATTCGTCCACCAGCCGCTGCCGGTCATGCTGGGAGTGGGCGATGAGCCGGTGGGGGAGCTGGTGGATGCGGCGGTAGACCGCCTGCTGGAGGCGCATGGGCTCGTGGGGCGTGACCACGTGGGCGGTGGCCACCACCGGTCCGCGCAACGCCGAGGGCAGCAGCCGCAGCAGTTGGAGATAGACCAGGGCGGCGGGGTTGGTGCAGTGCAGATGGACGACGTCGGGGCGCAGTCGGGCGGTGAGAAGGGTGACGGCGGCGGCGTCGAAGATGGCCTCCAGCTTCCTCAGCAGACTCTTCTTCCGCAGACTTCTCAACCAGGCCGGCCAGAAACTCCGCCGGACGTCTTTGCCACCACCGGTGAAACGTCCGATAGCCTTGACCAGCCGCACTCCGTCGGGCAGGGGGAACTCCTCGCCCTCGAGCTCGTAGGCGGCAGTGGTGACCAGAGTGACCCGGTGACCGCGCTCCGCCAGCGCGCAGGAGAGGTTGTAGGCATAATGAATCAATCCTCCACGGCCGAAGGTCTCGATCTCGAGGATCCGCAAGGGTTTCTCGGCCGAATTCGGGAGTGGAGGAGGATTGGGACCGCGGGTTGATCGGGCTCCAGGCATGAGCAGGTAGGATCGTAGCACTCGCGCTCTGGGTGACGGCTCGGATCCTCGCAGGGTTCGAAGAAGTTGGGTCATCGCCAGGGAAGGGTGGATTGTTTGGGCAAGCTTCGGGGGCGTTTGGTGCGAGAGGTGGAAGAAGCCCTCACCCCCGACCCCTCTCCCAGCCGCCCTGTCCCCCGACCGGTAGAGGGGCGCCTCCACCCGGCCCTCTGGATTCGGCGTTGTATCTTGGCTCAACGATGAGCTTTGAGCTTCCCCCTCTACCGGTAGGTTGGGTGGGGGGCTGGGAGAGGGGGACTGGAGGGGGTGAGGGCTTGGCTCCAAAGAAGCATCGAACACTGAATCCTCGCACCAAATCGAGGTGCCTTCTTCCGAGGGAATTCCCGGTTAGGACACGACCAGAAGACTTCCCATGACCTCTCCCTCCTCACCCAACCGCGCTGAACGCCTGCGCCGAGCCATCCAGCGGAGAAAGGCCGCGGCCCCCGCCAAGCCGCCGGAGCTGCCGTCTCGGCCGACGGACGAGCCGGCGCGGCTGGGGGCGATGCAGCGCAGCCTGTGGTTGGCCCATCGGCTGCATCCTGGCTCTCCGGCCTACAACTTGGTGAGCGCCTATCGCCTGCACGGGGCTCTGGACTGCGAGGCCTTGGAGGCCGCCTTTCGCAGGGTGGTCGCCCGCCATCGTCTGCTGCGCTCCACCTACCGCGTGGAGCACGGCGAGGTGCGGCAGATCGTCCACCCCAGGCCGGCCGTGGCTCTGGAGCGGGTGGACGCGAAGCCAGGGACGGGGCTGGAGACGGCGCGCGCGGAGGCCCAGAAGCCCTTCGCTCTGGAAGGGGAGAATCCGTCGGCGGGATCGTTGATCCGCATGGTGCTGGTGGAGGAGGGCGGCGAGCGCTTTCTGCTCCTCGTGCTGCATCACATCGTCGCCGACGAGCGCTCCCTGGAGCTGCTCTGGAAGGAGATCGACGGGATCCTCGAAGGGGCTCCTGAAGCAGCTCCGGAGGGGAACTCTCCAGCGGTCCAATATGACGACTTCGCCGCCTGGGAGCGGCAGAGGCTGGCGGAGAATCGGGAGCAGGAGCTGGACTTCTGGCGCCGCCGCCTCGACCCTCCGCCGGTTCCGCCGACCCTGCCCGGTGCAGCCTCCCCCGGGACGCTTCCGGCGGTTGGGGAGACTGCCGCGCTGCCAGGCCGCCTCATGCGGCGCGCCCTCCCCGCCGAGGTGCCCGCGAGCGTCCGTCGCGCCGCCGCCGCGGTGGGAGCGACGCCCTTCGCGGTCTACGCTTTCGTCTTCCGGTTGCTGCTCCACCGCTATGCTGGTGGTCTCTCGAGGGGCGGTGTTGTGGAAAAGGGGCGGCCGCCGGCCTTCACCACCCCCGTCAGCACTCGCTCCCACCCCGCCACCGCCGGGATGATCGGCTACTTCCTCAACCCCCTGCCGGTGCTCACCGGGCTGGACGAGTCGGCGCCAGTGGAGTCCGCGCTGAGCGCCTTCGCGGAGGCTTTGCGAGAGCTCCTGGCCCACGCCGCTCTGCCCTTCCAGGATGTTCTGGAGGGGCTGGCCTCCGGACCAGCGGCAGCGATTTCTGCAGATCGCTTCCGGGTGATGTTCGTCCACCAGACCCTCGGCTCGCCGCCGCGCCTCGGTGGAGCTCGGCCGGAGCCCCTGATCCTCGACCTGGGCGCCGCGAAATTCGATCTCAGTTTCTTCGTTTCCGAGGGTGGCAAGTCCGAGGGGGAGAGCTCCGCCGAGTTAGCGGTGGAGTACCGCACCGACCGCTTCGAGAACGTATGGATGGAACGGCTCCTGGGGCATGTGGAGACTCTGCTCACCGAGCTGCCGGTGGATCTGGACCGGGCGGTGGCGGAGCTGCCGCTGCTCACCGAAGGAGAACGCCGTCAGCTGGAGGCGCAGGCTTGCGGGGCGGAGCTCGATCCGCAGCTGGGAGCTCTCTTGCCCCAGCGAATCCTGGAACAGGCTCACCGGAACCCCGAGGCTCCGGCGCTGATCGGCGGCGGTGTCCGCCGGAGCTATGGCGAGATGATGCGCGCCGCGGAGTCTCTCGCCCACCGTCTGGTGGCCGCCGGTGTCGAGCCGGGCACCGGGGAGCGGGTGGCGATCTTCCTGCCCCGCTCTCCTGCCATGATCGTCGCCGTCCTCGCCTGCCATCGCGCCGGCGCCGCCTACGTGCCGCTGGACCCCGCCTACCCGGCGGAGAGAACCCGCCAGGTGCTGGAGGATGCCCGGGTGGCGGCGGTGATCTCGAATGCAGGGGCCGCAGAGAAGCTGCCCGCGGGACCGTGGGCGCTGGTGGAAGTGGCAGTGGAAGCGGATGTGGAAGTGGAGGCGGATGAATCCCCTGAGCCTCTCGCCGAGACGAGCTTCGAGGAGGAACTTCCGCCGCAGGCTCCCGCCTATCTCCTCTACACCTCCGGATCCACCGGCCGGCCCAAGGGCGTGGTGGTGAGCCACGGCAACCTGCTGGCCTCCACCGTCGCCCGCTTCCAGGTCTACGATCGTTCTCCCCAACGCTTTCTCCTGATCCCCAGCCTCGCCTTCGACAGCTCGGTGGCGGGGCTCTTCTGGACCCTCGCCGCCGGGGGAGCGCTGGTGCTGCCCACCGATGACGAGGTGCTCGACCCGCCGCGGCTGGGGCGCCTCATCGAGGATGAGCGGGTGACGGCGCTGCTCTGCGTCCCCTCCCTCTACCAGCAGCTGCTGGCCGCCGGGAGCGAGCGATTGAGGAGCCTCGAGATGGCCATCGTGGCGGGGGAGAACTGTCCGCGGAGCCTGGTGGAAGAGCATCGGCGACGCCTGCCGAAGACCCGCCTGTACAACGAATACGGCCCCACCGAGGGCACGGTGTGGGCGACGGTGCACGAATTCACCCGCGAGCTCACCCGCGAAGCCGCCAGCGAGGCCGTTGGCGAAACCCAGGCCGGACCGGTCTCCATCGGCACCCCCATCCCCGGCCTCCGAGTCGACGTGCTGGACACCCGCCGCCGGCCCCTGCCCGCAGGCCTCCCGGGCCAGGCCTGGATTAGCGGCCCGACGGTGGCCCATGGCTACTGGCTCCGGCCCGCCCTCACCGCCGAGGCTTTCGCGGTGCTGGAGCCGCCTAGCCTCGGCGAAGAGGCTGGCCCTCGCCGCGCCTACGCCACCGGCGACCAGATGCTGCGCACCGCCGACGGCCAGCTGCTCTTCCTCGGGCGTATCGACGAGCAAATCAAGCTCCGCGGCTTTCGCATCGAGCCCGGCGAGGTCGAGGCGGCGCTGCGGGAGCTGGAGGGAGTGTGGGAGGCGGCGGTGGTTCTGTCGAAGGATGCTACGGGCGCCGCGGGGGATGACCGCCTGGTGGCCTTCTTGGCGGCTAGCGAAGGAGGAAACCGAGAAATCGAGTGGTCCCGCGAGCTGCGCCGCCACCTGCCGACCCACATGGTTCCCGCTCGCCTGGTGGCGCTCGCCGAGCTTCCGCGCCTGCCCAACGAAAAGATCGACCGTCGGCGGTTGGGAGAGATGGCGCGGGATTTGGAGCAGGAGCCTCGCTCAGGGCAGAAGGCCGGCGTAGCCCGTTGGGGCTCCACGATTCCCAGCCCCCGGGAGCAGGCCTTGGTCTCTCTCTGGGAGGGACTGCTGGGCCGTTCGGACATCGGCCTCCACGACAACTTCTTCGAGCTCGGCGGCCACTCGCTGCTGGTGGTGGAGATGACCCTGGCGCTGGAGCGGGACTTCGGCGTGGCGGTGGCCTCCACGGACCTCTTTGCTCACCCCACCGTCGCCGAGCTGGGGAGATTCCTCGAGCGGGCGGAGGGACAGGTACAGAGACAGGGGGGCCAGACCGCCGCGCCCCCCTACGAGCACCTCTTCCCGCTCCAACCCAGCGGCGGCGGCGAGCCCTTCGTCATGGCCATTCCGCACTTCTTCTCCCGCCTGCTGGCGGCCCGCTTCCGCGGCGAGCGGCCGGTCTACGGGTTGCGCGGCGTGGGGCTGCGGCCGGAGGGCAACCGCGGCCGCTGGCGCACCATGGAAGAATTGGGGAAGGACCTGGTGCGGGAGATCCGCCGCCGCTTCCCGGACCAGCCGGTGATCCTCGGCGGCTACTCCTTCGGCGCCTCCATGGCCTTCGAGGCGGCGCGCATTCTCGAAGAACAGGGCAGCCCGGCCCGGCGCCTCTATCTCATCGCTCCCATGGCCCTGGACACCTTCCGCCGCGGTCCCCTCCGGCTGCAGCTGGATGGGCTCCAGCAGCCGGTGCTGGAGCTCTCCACTACCGAAGCTCTGAAGCTCTGGGGCCGCACCCACCACCCTTTCGCCCGCCCGCTCTACGCCGGCCTCAAGCGTCACCTGCTGGTCCGGCCGGGGCGGCGTCTCCTCTGCCGCTGGGGCGACCTCCGGCACCTCGCCGGCCGCCCCCGGACCCACTCCATCCTCCACGCCGACGTGCGCCTGGAACGCTTCCGCCTCCACGCCGGCTACCGCCCCGGCACGATTCGGACGCCGACGGTCTTCTTCAATCCCCAGCAGTCCGTCGAGCACGCCGCCCCCACCGATCTGCCCCAAACCGACGCCGCCGCGACCTGGCGGGGGCATTTCGGTGGGCCTCTGGAGGTCGTCCCCATCCCCGATCCGCATTGGGGGGATGCCGCCGCGGAGGACGCCCGGCGGATCATCCGCCATCGCCTCGATGAGCTGGAGGAGATTTCGAGATGAGCCGCAGGCTACGCTGGTGGAGCTCGCCGCAGGTCGAGATGCGGGCCCTGGCCCACGAGGCTGGGGAGCGTCATTTGCAGCTCCTGGAGCACGCCGCCGCCGACCTGGCGCCTGACGACCCGGCGCTCGAGGATTGGTTCGAGCAGTACCGCCGGGGCCACCAGCAGCGCCTGGCCCTCGACCTCCGGCTGCTGGAAGAGCACGCCGCCCCCGGCGCCCGGGTGCTGGAAGTCGGCGCCGTGCCGCTGCTCCTCACCGCGGCGCTGGCGGCCCAGGAGTATCGGGTCCACGCCCTCGACGTGGCCCCCCAGCGCTTCGCCGGCGCCATCGAGAGACTCGGCCTGGACGTGCTCCGCTGCGATGTCGAAACGGAGCCCATGCCCTTCCCGGACGACAGCTTCGACGTGGTGCTCTTCAACGAGATCTTCGAGCACCTGCGCATCGATCCCATCTTCACCCTGGAGGAAGTGCTGCGCGTCCTCGCCCCCGGCGGCCGGCTGCTCCTCTCCACCCCCAATCTGCGCTCTCTCCGCGGCCTGCGCAACCTGCTGCTGCGCAACCAGGGCCACGCGGTGTCCCCGGGGGGCTACTCGCAATACGAGAAGCTCCGCTCCCTCGGCCACATGGGCCACGTGCGGGAGTACACCACCCGCGAGGTCTGGGACTTCCTGACCCGCGTCGGCTTCCGCTGCCAGACCCTGCTCTTCCGCGGCGGCTACGGCCGCGGCCCGGTGGGAGCGGTGGAGTGGCTGCTGCCCTTCCTCCGCCCCTTCTTCACCGTGGTGGCGGTCAAGCCCGGCGCACCCGCCGGCGGAGAGGCCTGAGCGGTGACCGCTGCTGAAGTGAGCGCTGGCGAAGGAAGAATCGAACGCCGCATCTTCGTGGTCGGCGCCCCCCGCTCCGGCACCACCCTGGTGCAAAGCCTGCTGGCGGCCCACGACCAGCTCACTTCCTTCACCGAAAGCCATTTCTTCTCCCGCCACTTTCGGCCCTTGCCCAGGATTCCTGGCCTGCCCGGGCTCCCGAGGGCGCTGCTGGCCCACAACCCCGCCCCGCGGCTCCACGCCTTCCTGGCGGAGAACGACGAGGCTCCCCCGGAGGCGGCGGCCTGGTTCGATGATTCCCTCCGCCTGCTCCCGCGGCTGCCGTTCCGGACCCGTCCGGCGGCCCGCCGCTTTCTCCAGGTCCTGGATCAGCTGGCCCTACGGCGGGGCAAGTCCGGCTGGATCGAGAAGACCCCTATGCACCTGCGCTATCTGCCGTTCCTCGAATCCCTGGCCGAGCCGCCCCCGCGCACCGATTTCGTCCACGTCCTCCGCGACGGCCTGGAGGTGTTGGCCTCCCTCTTCAAGGCCTCCAAAAGCTGGGAGCGCGCCTACACCCTGGACGAATGCATCCACCGCTGGAAGACCGATGTCTCCCTCTCCATCCTCCGCCTCGAAGCAGCCCGTGGTGATGGGCCCCACGACCACTTCATCCTCTACGAAGAGCTCACCACCGACCCCGAACCCGTCCTCCAACGCCTGCTCCGCGACCTCGGCCTCCCCTGGCAACCCAGCCTCCTGGAACGCTACGCCCAGGCTGCCCCCACCCTGATCACGCAAGAAGAATCCTGGAAAGCCTCCGCTGCTTCCCCCATCCGCCCGTCGTCGACCTCGCAAGAAGTCCTCAACGAAGAGCAGCGGGAGCGGGTGCGGAAGAAGCTGGGAGAGGGTTTTTACCGGGAGTTGAGGGAGCTGCTGCGGGACCGGGGGTGAGGAATCAGAAGGTGGGTGCCACCCTCCGCTCTAAGGCTGCGCGCCAGGGGATCCTTCGCGAGCGCCTGTTGGGCAGCCTCGAGGCTTGATGAGGAGGTGAAATTGGGTTTACGCTTGAAACTTAGTGTATTGATATCTATTTCTTGACATTTCTTGGCTACAGAATCGGGGTATCATCGAAGCACTTTGAAGTAGGTGCTCTGCAGAATAAGACTCAGCGCGAGTCTTTCAGCAGGCTCCTGGAGGACCGTCAACCGAGAAGGAGAACGCCGTGAAGAGAGTCTGTTTTTGCTTGCTGGCCGTTGTTTTTTTGGCTGCCATGGGTAGCGCTACGGCCGCTGATTTCACGTCCAACGCAGCCCTCACCCCGATTGCCGACACTGCAGCGGCCGACGCCGTTGCGGTACCCCAGGCAGTCCCCGCTGCATTCCTTGACGACCCCACGGCGACTCAACCGGCCTTCTTGTCGATCAGCGGCGAGGCTGCTCCTGAGGGCCCGACGAGCAACATCATCATCTGCGATACCAGGACCTGCGAGTGTTACGACTGCCAGTTCGGTGGTCCTTGCGTGCCGGTGCCTCCGCCCTCTTGGTGTCAGCCGGCTTGAAGCCTTGAGATCGAGCTCGAATTCGAGCGGACCAGGGCAACCCACTTTGCGGGTGTCCTGGCCGCTCAGCCGAGCTTTCAGCCAGCCGAGCTGGTAGAGGGACTGCGCCTTCACAGGACAAGAACTAGTTCCTCAGCACCACCGTACTCAGCCCCCCGTAGGAATAGTTGACCTCCAGCATGCTCCGAGCCCCGGCGGCAGTGCTCGCCGCATAGATCACTACACTAATCCAGGCGCTGCCGACCCAGTCGACCAAGACCGTGCCCGCGAAGGCTCGGTAGCCGTGATGCATGCCGGGGGTGACATTTTCCCCTGCGTAGTCACAAGGCATGACGATCCGGCCAGCTGACTTGCTCTCTGATTCGTAGACGATGGTCTCCTGACCATTGATCAGCATTGCATGGGCGACCATCACGTTGTAGCCCAGGCCATTCGTCACCTCGAACTGCGTACACGCCTGGATGATGTCGCCCTTCTTCACCTCTCCGACGCCAAGGCTATAGAGCGTGTAGTACCGGTAAGCAGTATTCTTCGGGGTCACCCAGATCTCGCGGACCAGCTCACTTCCCAGCGGCAGGCCGTAGTGTTGTGCGTTCATCGTTTCCTCCCCCCTCAGTGCCTATCAGATTGGGGCTCGTTGCTTCATTGGCGCTTGGTCGCAGAAGCCCCTCGGACTCTCGCAGAGCGCATGACTGCCGTCACCGGTCCTGCCCTCGGTAGGATTCTCTCAGGTCTATGAAGAAGAGGGTCAGGCCCATGAGAACCAAAGCCCCACCGAAGAGCCGTATTCCTTCGTCTTGAGGCTGCGTGGCTATGATCGCGCAGGCGATCAAGGATAGGGGAAGGGCGAGCAATCGTGTCTGCAAATTCGTCATCTTTGGCAATTCCTTGAAATCTCTCTGCTCCCATTCCTACCCAAGGAGCCATGGTCCGATTCTCGGGGCAAGCTGACCAGTGCCGGAGCGTGGAGATGGGTTGGGTGGGTTGAGAATCAAAAGGTGGGGCCTCGTTTCTTCTCTCCCTCTTCCTGAACCCCGAGTTCAGGCTTCTGCACCCTGGGACTCCGGCTTCCAGCCGGCTTCTAGGTGTGTGAGCGAGGAATCAGCAGAGGGTCTCCAGTTTGCCGCTCCCCGGTCATCGAATGGATCTTGGTGAGAAGTGTATACTCAAGCGCTTGGGCGCTTCCTCCGTTGGCGGATCTCAGGGTGGCGAGCTTTGGGTGTCGCCTCGCTGAATTGTGACAGCCGAGATCTAATCTCAGGTTAGGAACATCGAGCTAAGGCGGGAGTCAGCAACCCTCTCGATCCCTCCCGGCAGGGCCATCGTGGCCGCGCTTTGCTCCCTCGCTCAGCGGGGGCACCCGCTGCAAGCTGTTCGGCAATTCGAGGATGGGTGCCTTCTCATCGCCAAGCTCCCGTCCGATATTTGGTCGTTCGCAGGGGATCTGCTCTTGCCCCAATCGAAGGCTTGCCCTTCAATTTCCGTAGCTCCCTCGATGTGGGTTCCCTCCCCGCTCTTGCGAACACCCACGAGCAGATCCCCT
>JAXHTF010000092.1 GCA_034211275.1 Acidobacteriota bacterium | reverse complement strand
GTCTCTTTGCGAGTCGGCGAGGTCGGTCGCGGCTCCCTGACCGCCGGACCGCGGTTGGTTCCATTACCCATCTCGACGGAGCCGGAAAGGAGGAACCGCCCCCGATTAGAACGATCAAGTGTTCTAGTTACGCTCTAGTTATTTCTCAAAGGAGAAAAGAATGAGAAACAAGAAAACGCTGAGTGTGCTCCTCATCGCGCTGGCTCTCGTGGTAGGCCTCGCCGTCGTCGACGGCGTCAGTGCCAACCAGGAGATGACCCGCGCTGAGGCCGCTCAGGCGCTCAACCCCAAGATGGTCAACACCCAGGGTGACACGGTGCTCTACACCGTGGTCCGGGGTTCCTACTCAGACGCGGTCCGGGCCTTCGACGGCCTGGTTCAGCTGAGGAATGACCTCGGCCTGGCACCCGCAGGCAATTGGGGGGTCTTTGTCTATCTTGAACAGCCGACCAAAGACAATGCGGACCGGCTGATCGAGGTTCAGATCCCCGTCCAAGACAACGGGTCAGTGGCCACCGATATGGCCCAGACCGCAGCGTCTCAATACCAGCTCGGAACGTCGGGGGTCAAGGACCGTCCGGCCCGTACGCTGGTGAAGGTCACGAAGCCGGTAGGCGTCAGTGATCCTTCGGCCCTGTACAAGGACCTCTACGACTACGCCGACCGGAACGCTCTGTCGGTCAACGGCTCGCCCTACCAGGTGTTCGCCGAGGCGGAGACGATTCCACAGACTTGCACGATAGATGAGCTCCAGACGGACATCTATCTGCCGGTCAGTTGAGCGGCGTACAACCAAGGAGGTGAATTGTGAAACTCAAGACGAAAATCAACGTCGCTGAGAAATACGACTCCCCCGGAGTCGTGGTCGCCCCCGGCGGATGGTGCTGCTGCTGCTGCTGCCATAGCTGGTGTCACTGTCACGTTTCCAACGTGATGGCCGACTCGGACGACCAGGAGCTCTGATCGAGCTCTGAATCAATGGGGGCGGAGCTCTCTTCGGAGGGCTTCGCCTCCTTCCCTGGATGAGATCCATTTTTTACCGGCATTTTCCCTGGGGACTTTCATGAGCATTGTTTATTCGATCGAGGGATCGAGGAGATCACGGAGGAGGCAGGATGGCGCAACGTGAGGCAGAAGAGAACAAGTCGGTCAACGGTTCCCACGGGAATGCCCTGGCCCAGGCGGTAGTGCGCAACCCCTACGTCACCATCGTCCACTGCGGCGACGACGAGGTGGTGGTCAAGCACGGCTCCCGCTCTAAATTCACCAAGAACGTGCGGGACGAAGGGCGCACCAAGCTGTTGGGAAGAATCCTGCGCAACGTGCACTCGCCGGCGAGCCTGTCGGAGCTGCATCAGCAGGGTGTCTTGAAGGAGAACGAGCTCGAGGACAGCGCCAACCTGGTGGAGTACCTGCGCGGTGAGGGCGTGCTCATCGGTGCCCAAGAGGATGTGACGCGGGTCTATTTGCGTTCGGTCTTCGGCCAAGATTCACCGCTGGCGGAGCGTACCGTCGGCCTGGTGGGGGTGGGCTACTTGGGCTCGCGCATCGCCTGTCAGCTGAGCCAGATGGGGGTCGGTACCCTCATCGCCCTGGACGACCGCAAGGTCCAGAAACCGGAGCTGGAGAAGCGCTACTTCGACCTGCTGCCCGGGGCCCTGGAGGAAGGCACCGCCTACACCGAGGTTCTGGGCCAGCATCTGGACGCCTTGGGCTTCGGTACCTACGAAGGACTGGACGCGGACTTCACCGACGAGAAGGCGCTGGATGATTTGCTGCGCCGCTGTGACTTCGTGGTGGTCTGCCTGGAGGTCTTCTCTCCGTCCACCCTGCATCGGGTCAACAGCGTCGCCATCGAGGCGGAGAAGCCTTGGGCCTCGGTCTACATCGACGGCAGCGAGGCCATGGTGGGGCCCATTTACGTGCCCGGCGAGAGCTGTTGCTACAACGAGTTCGAGATTCAGCAGGAGGCGACTCTGGGATCGATGAAGGACGACTACCTGGTGTTCAAGGAGTCCCTCAACGGTCACGAGGTGAATAGCTCTCAATTCGTTCTGCCGCCATATCTCAGCACCGCCAGCGGCATCGCCGCCATGGGAATCTTGCGCTTCCTGCTCTCGGGACGCTCCTTCCTGGTGGGGCGCACCAACCGCGTCGACTTCGAGCGCCTGTCCATCGACTTCGAGGAAGTCCTGCGGCTTCCCCGGTGCCCGGCCTGCGGCCCCAACCGCCCCGGCTACCGCAACCTCTTCATGTAAGGGGGCGAATCGATGACAAACCCAGTCGATACCGTTTGGTCGAGCAGCGAGCGAAAACTTTTGGAGGAAGGGTTGATCCCCTCCGCCAGCAGCGTGGAGCTGGAGAAAAAACCCATCTCCGACTTCATGCAGCGCTTCGCCTCGCGGCAGGTCAACGTCGCCGAGCTCTTTCACGAGAACTCCAAGCTCAGCCCCCACAGCACCGTGCAAGTGCCGCCGGACCAGCGCAAGCTGGCGGAGGTCCGGGATTGGTTCTTCGACACGGCCTACAAGATCAAAGACGAGGAGATCAAGCCCGAGAAGGAGCAACTCTGCCGCATCCGCCATCTCGACCTGCCGCCGGGACCGGCGGAGCTGTTGGCGACGGTGGCCCTGGGGCAGCAGACTTCGGAGCTGCTCTACGCCATCGACCTGCTGGTGCTGCAGGGAGATCACCTCTACCGCACCCTGCCTCGCTCGGAATTCCTGTGGGTGGAACGGGTGCTCACCGAGAACCAGGTGCAGGGGCTCAAATCCTCGATTCCGGATGTTCATCCGCAGCAGCTGGCGGGGATCAAGACCTTTCTCATCCTGGTGGCCTGCCCGTGGCGCTACATGTTGCTCTACGGGCCCCGGGGCTATCGCCACACCCTGCTCGACGGCGGCCGGCTGATCTGCCGGCTGGAGCAGGAGGCGGTCCACGCCGGTTGCCGGCTGCTGGTGGCCCCCAACTTCTATGACCACCAGGTGGATCGCATTTTGTACAACGACGGCGTGGAGCGCTCCGCTCTCGTCATGATCGGATTGAAGGGAGGCGCGTGATGGCGGTTCCGGTAACGGTAGAGAAGGGCGCCCCTCTGGACGCCCAAAAGAAGGCCAGAGGACCGGAGATCACCCCCGAGCTGGCAGCGGTGCTGAGCGATTTGAGCCCCGAGGAGTCGGCCATGGTGGCGCGCCTGGTGCGCAAAGCCAAGACCGGCCCGGAAGGTCAGCGGGTGCCGCTGAACGATGTCTCGGTGGTGCACGAATTCCTCAAGGTGGATCTGGAGAACGACGATTTCTCGGTGCTCCAGAACATCACCGCCTACACCGCCAAGCCGACGGTGAAGCATTATCCGGAGCGGCCTCAGATCGAGCTGCCCAAGGATCTGCTGCCCGTCGACTTCTCCCTCGGTGAGGTGATTACCAAGCGGGCCTCGCGGCGGGACTTCTCCAAGGGCCCCATGTCCCTTCAAGAGCTCGCCAGCCTGCTGCACTACAGCTACGGCGTGCGCTCGCGCATGCTGGCCTACAACGTCAAGGGATTCTCCAACCGCTACGTGCCCACCATGGGCGGCCTGCAATCGCCGGAGATCTATTTCACCGCCAACGCGGTGGAGGGGCTGGAGCAGGGGCTGTACCACTACAACCCCGACCGCCACACGGTGGAGCTCCTGGATCAGGGCAACCTGCGCCGCAAGGTGGTGCGAGCCTGCATCAAACAGGATTGGCTGGACGCGGCGAGCATCGTCCTCTTCCTCACCAGCTGCATGGACAAGGTGTATTGGAAGTACGGCCGCCGGGCCTACCGCTTCGTGCATGCGGATGCGGGGATCTTGGCTCAGACGCTGCACCTGGTCTCCAACGCCCTGCGGCTGCGCTCGTGCATGGTCGCCGGCTACGTGGACGACGACGTTCACGACCTGCTACAGATCGACGGGCGGAACGAGTTCGTCAGTCTCCTCATGGGCATCGGCCGCAAGAGCTACGAGCCCGCTCCGCCGGAGCGCAACGGCCACCCGGCGGGCTCCACGGCGAATTCTTCCGAGGAGTAGGGGCCGGCGATGATCGGCTTCCTGCTCATCGTCTGCTTCCCGCTGGTCTTGGGGCTGGGCTTCGGTAGCCTGTACATGGTGGTCTACGCCACCGGCCGGGATGCCGCCGTCATCGACCGCGCGGGCTTCGTCCTCTACCCCCTGCTGCTCTTGCTGCCCCTGGCCTTCTGCCTGGTGCCGGTGTGGCGGGGCGACCAGCTGGCGGCGGTGGGGCTCCAGGCTCCGCAGCTCGCCGGGCTGGGCTCAGCCTCGGCGGTGGCCGCGAGCCTGGTGGGGGGAGCGGTGGTGGGGGTGCTGCTCTTCTACAACGAGCTGTGGGTCGGGCGGCTGTCTCAACGCCTGACTCAAGGTCTCACCAAGGGTCGAGGCGGGCTCAATCGCCTGCTGGAGGGCGCGTCGGAGAGCTTCGCCGAGGAAGGGCAGGGAGTTTCCCGGGCCTGGACCCTGGCGCTCTCCGTCTTCGTGGTGGCGGCGGAGGAATTCCTCTGGCGTGGCTATCTGATGACTTATCTGGATCAGCGCTTCGGCCTGGCGGTGGTCTGGGTGGTGGTGCTCTCGTCCCTCTCCTTCGGCCTCAATCACTACTACTTCGGTCTGCGCAACGTGCTGCTCAAGAGCTTCGCCGGCGCCGTCTGGGCGCTGCTCTTCCTCGCCACCGGCAGCCTGCTGGCCTCCTTCGCCTCCCACTACGCTTTCGAGGTCCTGGTGTGGCTGAGGATGCAGCGATGAGCCTGGCCGTCCATTGCGACCGCCTCTTCGACGGCCAGGAGGTCCACGGCCCCAGCCTGGTCACCGTCGAGGGAGACACGGTGCGCGCCGTCGAGGCGGTGGGGGAGGGGGACGTCAACGGCCGCGCAACGCACCGCTGCGCCTGCTTGATCCCCGGCCTCATCGACTGTCATCTGCACCTCGCCGGCTACAGCGAGAGCGATCCCCGGCGGGCACCCTTCCAGCCGATGGAGAACAGCCTGCGGCTGCTCACCCTCAACGGCATCACGACGGTGCGGGATACGGGCAATTCCATCGAGGCCATCCGGTTCGCGCGGCGTCGCCACCAGCAGGAGAACGGTGGAAGGGCCAGTCCGCGGGTCTTCGGCACCGGCCCGCTCCTCGACGTGCCGCCGCTGGTGTGGCCCTTCTCGCGCATTGTCACCGACCCGGAGGCGGGAAGGCGGCAGGTCTCGCTGCTCCACGCCGAGGGTATGGATTGGATCAAGAGCTACCGCAACATCGGCTACGACGAGCTGCGGGCCATCGTCGACGAGGCCGGTGAGCGAGACATGGACGTGGCCGCCGACGTCGGCGCGGTGACCGCTCGGCAGGCGGCGGAGATCGGGGTGCGCAGCCTGGAGCACGCCGCCAACCTCTTCGATCCGCGCTCGTTCCCGGAGCTCGACCCCGAGGAATTCGGCGGTGCCCAGGGGCGCTCGCGGCTGTGGAGCCGGGTGGACCTGGATTCGGAGGCGGTGGCGTCGCTGGTGGAGCTGCTCTTGGAGAAGGGCACTTTCCTATGTCCGACCCTCATCGTCTCCCACCGCTGGTCGAGCCTGGAGGCGATGGTGGAGGAGCCCTACCTCGACTACATGGTCGGGGTCATGCCCTACCACAAATACTTCAAACGCATGCAGGGCACCCTGGGCATGATGATCGGGCGGCGCTTCATGAACCGCTACCTGCCGGTGCCCAAGCCCAGCCGCCGGGAGCGCCGGCAGATCGAGCAGGGTCTGGAGAATCTGCGCCGCATCGTGGCCCTGCTCTACCGCGCCGGGGTCAAGATCGCCGCCGGCACCGACACCCCCAACCCCTCGGTGGTGCCCGGCTTCAGCCTGCACCAGGAGCTGGAGCTGCTGGTCGAGGGCGGCCTGGAGCCCGTCGAGGCTCTGCGCCTCGCCACCTCGTCGGCGGCGGAGCTGTTGCGTCAGCCGGACCTCGGTTCGGTGCGCCCCGGTGCCCGGGCGGACCTCCTCCTCCTCGACGGCGACCCCACCGCCGACATCACCGAGACGATGAGTATCCAGCTGCTCCTCCAGGGGGGCGAGGCGGTGGACCGGGAAGCCGTGCTGGAGGATTTTCTTTCTACTTTCAAGGATGGGAGCTGAGTCGTGGATCAAGTCGTTGCAGTGAGCGAGCTACGCAAACGCTATGGAGCCGTGGAGGCGGTGGCGGGCCTGAGTTTCGAGGTCGCCGCCGGCACCACTTTCGGCCTGGTCGGACCCAACGGAGCCGGCAAGACCACCACCATCGAGTGTCTGGAAGGCCTGCGCAAGCCCGACAGCGGTACCGTGCAGGTGCTGGGGATGGATCCCCAGGAGAGCCAGCAGAAGATCTTCCGGCGCTGCGGCGTGCAGCTGCAGGAAAACAGCATGTACACCCGCATCCGCTGCGCCGAGGCCCTCGACCTCTTCGGCAGTTTCTACCCCAATCCCCTGCCGACGGCGCAGCTGCTGGAGGAGTTCGGCCTCGACGACAAGGCTCGCACCTTCTACAGCAAGCTTTCCGGTGGGCAGAAGCGCAAGCTCCTCACCGCCGTGGCGCTGGTGGGGCGGCCGGAGCTGCTGATCCTCGACGAGCCCACCAGCGGCCTCGATCCACGCTCCCGCCAGGAGTTTTGGGCCGCCCTCGAGCGCTATCAGCAAGAGGGCTTGACGGTGCTCCTCACCACCCACGACCTGGTGGAGGCGGAGGACCGCTGCGACGTGGTGTGCATCATCGACCACGGCCGCATCGTCGCCGAGGGCTCGCCGACGGAATTGTTGAACACCTATCACCTGGGGACCCGGGTCGCCGGCCGTCTGCCCGCCGCGGCGGAGGTGCAACAGGACGAGCTGCGCAACCACCCCGGGGTCGAGCGGGTGGAGGTGGCGGACAATCGGGTGCTCCTCTTCGGCGGCGGCAACGGCTTCGCCCAGGAGGCCAGCCGGCTGCTGGAGCAGCGCGGCGCCGAGGACCTGCGCACCCGCCCCGCCAACCTCGAGGATCTCTACCTCATCCTCACCGGCCGTGATTACGCAATGGAGGGGCAGGACCCGGAGGGGCCCGGCGCTTCCCGGAAAGGAGAGGCGGCGGCATGAACGCGATCTTCCATCTCATCGTCATCGAGCTCAAGCTCTTCCTGCGCGAGCCCATCGCGGTCTTCTTCACCCTCGTCTTCCCGTTCATCCCCCTGGCCCTCTTCGGCACCCTCTTCGGTGACCAGCCGGCGATGCCGGGCTTCCGGGTCATCGACGTCTACGTTCCCGCCCTCATCGCCATGGTCATTGCCTACTTCGGCCTCATGGGACTGCCCATCGCCCTGTCCGAGAATCGGGAGCAGGGGGTGCTCAAGCGCTACAAGGCGAGCCCCATGGGATTGGGGCGCGTCCTCGGCAGCCACCTGGTGGTGCAGGTGATGCTGCTGGCAGTGGTGACCACGGTGCTGGCGCTGGTGGCGGAGCTGATCTTCGACATTACTTTCGGCGGCAATCTGCTGCTGCTGGTGACCATCGGAGTCATCGGCTGCCTGGCTCTGTTCACCCTCGGCTTCGCCGTGGTCGGCGCTTGCCCCAGCGCTCGCACCACCCAAGCGGTGGGCAGCGTGATCTTCTTCCTCATGCTCTTCTTCTCCGGTGCCGCCATCCCCCGGCGGCAGTTCCCGCCGTGGCTCAAAGAGGCAACGGATTGGATTCCCCTCAGCCACCTGGTGGACCTGCTGACGGTGGTGTGGGTGGGCGATCCGCTGGGGGATCAGCGCTATTCCATCTACATCCTGCTGGCCATCGCGGTGGTCTGCGGGGTGCTCTCGCGCTACACGTTTCGTTGGGAACCTTGAGAGCCTCGGGAAACGTGGGGCCACGAGACGCGTGAGATCGCTGGGAGCCATGAGCATCGCCCTGACAGTGCTGTCCGGATCCGTCGGCTGTGGCGGCGGCAGCGCTTCGTCGGAAGCGGAGCCCTCGGATGGGCCGGGGCTCTTCGTGGAGGTGGCGCAGGAGGTGGGCCTGGACTTCGTTTACCGCAACGGTGCTGGCGGCGATCTGCTGCTGGCGGAGATCATGGGCTCCGGCGCGGCGCTCCTGGACTACGACCGGGACGGCGACCTGGACGTGCTGCTGCTCCAGGGCGCGTCCTTCGAGGACGGCTCTAGTGGGAGTTCCAGAGGCAGCTCCGCCCAGGAGAAAGCCATGGGCGCGAGTCTCTTCCGCAACGAGCTCATGGAGTCCGGGGAGCTGCACTTCACCGACGTGACTCAAGTCTCCGGCCTGGACGCTCGGGGCCATGCCATGGGGGCGACGGTGGGGGACGTGGACAACGATGGCTGGCCGGACCTCTATCTCACCTTCTACGGCTCCAACCAGCTGTGGCGCAACCGCGGTGACGGTGGCTTCGAGCTCGCCCCGGCAGTCTCCACAGCGGATGCCGCGGCGGACGCTGTCGAGACGACCCGCTGGAGCACTGCCGCCAGCTTCTTCGACTACGACCGGGACGGCTGGCTCGATCTCTACGTGGTGGACTATCTGGTCTACTCGCCGGAGAGCGATCCGCCCTGCGTCGACATCTCCGGCCGCCCGGACTATTGCCGGCCGACGGAATTCCCCTCTGCCCCCGACCGCCTCTTTCACAACCGCGGCGACGGCACCTTCGAAGAGGTCACCGCTGCCGCCGGCATCGGCCGCCCCGGAGCGGGGTTGGGGAGTCTGGCGCTGGACGCCGATGACGACGGCTGGCTAGACCTCTTCGTCGCCAACGACGGCGAGCCCAACTTCCTGTGGCGCAACCGCGGCGACGGCACCTTCGAGGAGACGGCGGTGCCGGCTGGGGCGGCGGTGAACCGGGACGGCCAGCCGGAGGCGAGCATGGGGCTGGCGGCGGGGGACTTCGACGGCGACGGTGCCGAGGACTTCTTCATCACCCATCTGGCCCTGGAGACCGCCACCCTCTACCGGCGCCTCGGCCCCGGCCTCTACGACGACGCCACGGCGGCGGCGGACCTCACCGAGATCACCTGGAAGCTCACCGGCTTTGGCGCCGCGGCCCTGGACTACGACCTCGACGGCGATCTCGACCTGATGCAGGTCAACGGCGGCGTCGAGCGGGTGCCGGATCTGACCACTCTCTACGCCGAGCGGCCCCTGGCCATGCCCAACCAACTCTTCGAGAACCGGGGCGACGGCCGGTTTCGGGAAGTCTCCCGGCGTGCCGGCGGTGGCCTCCAGGAGCGGGAGGTGAGCCGAGGCCTGGCGGTGGGGGATCTGGACAACGACGGTGATGCGGACGCGCTGATCACCAACAACGACGGTCCGGTGCGGCTGCTGCTCAACCAAGCCTCCGAGAAGGGCTCTTGGGTCGGGCTCCGGCTGGTGGAGACCGGTGGCCGGGATGCTCTGGGCGCCCAGGTGGAGGTCCGCTTCATCGACGGAAGCACTGCCCTACGCCGGGTGCGCACCGACGGCAGTTACCTCTCTGCCAGCGATCCCCGACTGCTCTTCGGTCTGGGAGATGGAGCGGTGCCCGAGGAAGCGCAGGTGACCTGGGTGGACGGTACGGGAGAGATCTTTGCCGTCGAGGCGGGGCGCTACCAAGAATTGCAGCGCGGAGCAGGACGGCCGGTGTCGGGCTCCGCGGGAGGTGACTCATGACGACGTGGATTCGCTGCGACGGGCTCTTCGATGGCGAGGGGATGGTGGACGGTGCCCTGGTGGCGCTCGAGGGAGAGCGCATCACCGAGGTTCTGCCCCGTGGCACGGCCTCTGCGGCGGAGGTGCCGTCGGAGGAGGAAGTCCTGCACGTCCCCTTCCTCATGCCCGGCCTCATCGACTGCCACGTGCACCTGGAGGGCTACGCCGAGGGATCCCCCGCCGGTGCACCGTTCCAGCCGGTGAAATCTTTCCTCCGTCTCCTTATCTACAACGGCGTCACCACCGTGCGGGACGTGGGCAACAGCTTGGAGACCATCGACTATCTCCGCCGCTGGGGAGAGAAGTTCCACAGCACCGAGGTCCTCAGCTGTGGCCCGGTGCTCGACGTGCCGCCCCTCACCTGGACCTTCAGCCGCATTGTCGACGCGCCAGAGCAGATTCCCCGGGAGATCGAGCTGCTGGCCCTCGAAGGCATCGATTTCGTCAAGGCCGAGCCCAATCTGTCGCCGGAGCTGCTGGAGGCTTTGGTGCAAGCGGCGGGGGAGCACGACCTGCAGGTTGCCTGTCAGCCGGGGCGCACCTCGGCGGTGACGGCCTGCGAGCTGGGGGTCCGGAGCCTGGAGCGCTTGGAGGCCCTCGTCAAATCCTTGGGGCTGGAAACGTCGAATCTCGAGCCGGGCTCCCCGGCGGAGGAGGAGCTTCTGACGGCCCTCGGCGGCGGGACCTTCGTCTGTCCCACTCTCTTCGCCCATCACCGGGAAGGCGATTTGGAGGCGGCCCGGGAGGATCCTCATCTGGAGCTCATGACCACCATCCTGCCGTACCACAAATACCTCCAGCAGATGGGGGGCCTCTTCGGCAAGAGCGCGGCCCTCGACAACCTCCGCCCCTACCTGCGCCAAGACCCGGCCACCACCAACGGGCGCCCCGGCCGCCGAGCTCTCGACGATCTCACCCGGCGTCTCGCCGGCGCCAATGTCCCCCTGGTCGCCGGCAGCGGTGCCCCGGGCACCGGCGTCATCCCCGGCTTCAGCTTGCATCACGAGCTGGCGGCCCTTGCCTCGGCAGGCCTCGACCCCCTCACCGTTCTCCAGAGCGCCACCTCCCAAGCCGCTCGCCTCCTCCAGCGCGAGGACCTGGGCCGCATCGCCCCCGGCGCCCAAGCCGATCTCCTGCTCCTGAACACCGACCCCACCCGAGACATCGCCTCCACGCTGGAGATTCGGGAGGTGTTCAAGCGGGGGCATCGGGTCGATCGGGAGAAGACGTTGGGGTACGTGGAAGCGATGCTGGATTAGCGCTTTGAGGGCTTCACGGAAGGGGGGACCCAAGTGTTGATCGGGGATTTCCACCAGTTGGTACCCAAGTGTTGGATGCCGAAGTGCTCGATGCTCGAGTCCTGATCGTCGGCGCCGGCCTGGGTGGCCTGGCCTGTGGAGCGGCCCTGCGGCGCCAGGGGATGACACCGCGGATCTTCGAGCGGGACGACAGCCGCAGTGGCCGCGCTCAGGGTTTCGCGGTGAACCTGGACGGCGGTCTTTCCGCTCTGGATCGCATTGGGCTGGGGGATGCCGTCCGATCCGCCGGGGCACCGTGCCCCGGCCTCGACATCGTGGATCTGCGAGCCCGCAAGCTCTTCCACTTCCCGTCGCAGGATTCCTACTCGGTAGGCCGCCCGGAGCTGCGGGAGCTCCTCCTCGAGGCCGCCGGTGCGGATCGGGTGGAGTGGGATCGGCGGTGTGTGGGGTACCGGCAAGAGGACGACGAGGTGGTGGTCCAATTCGACGACGGTTCGGAGGAGCGCGGCGACCTGCTCATCGGCAGCGACGGCGTGCGCTCGGCGGTGCGGGACCAGCTCCGGGGTGACCCGTTGCACTATGTCGGGGTCACCATCGTCGGTGGTGAGGCGGTGGGGAAGGAGGCCCAGGACGCGCTGGACTCCGGGTTCTTCGATGGCGGCAAGCTCCTCCTCCTGGGCCGTCAGGCCTCGTTCTATGCCACCCTCTTTTCCCAGGAGGGCAGAATTCGCTGGAGCGTCGGGCGGGCGGTGGAGCAGGGAACCCTGGAGCAGCGTCTGACCGAGCCCGCGGAGCTCCGGCGGGATGCTTCGGAGCTGGCCGAGGACGAGGCGTGGCCGGAACCGATCCGCGAGCTCATCGCCTCGACCCCACTGGAGAGTTTCAAGATCCGCCCGGTCTTCGACCGCTCCCCGCTGAGCCCCTGGGAACACGGCCGCATCACCCTCCTAGGTGATGCGGCCCATCCCATGACCCCCTACCGCGGCCTCGGCGCAAATCTCGCCCTGGAGGACGCCGTGGATCTCGCAGAAACCCTCACCTCCGAGCCCGACGAAGCCGACCCCCCGACAACCTCCACCAACGGCGAGCCCCTCCATCCCCTCGCCGTCTATCAACAAACCATGCTCCGCCGCGGCACCCGCGCCCAAAACCTCTCCCGCAACATGGCGGAGTTGATCCACTGGCGCAATCCTCTTGCTCGTGCTTTGCGGAACAGCAGCCTGCGGGTGGCCTATGGGGCTGTGCGGTTGCTTCGGGGCTAGCTACCACCACCGCCGCGAGGGATGGGCGCCGTAGCGGTAGGCGTGGTCGACGCGGATGCGATGGCCCCATTGCTCTGCGTAGCCGGCGGTATGTTCTGAGGAGAAGGGTTGCGCTGTTGCCTTGAGAGCTTCGAAGGCTTCTTCCGGAGCAACCTTCCTGCCTCTTCCTAGGCTTGCCTGGGCCAGGAGTGCTAAGCAGCCGGCGGTCACAGCAGTGGCTGCTGAAGTGCTGGCCGGGCCCAAGCGAACATGGCCCTTCTCGCCGTGGTCGCTGGTTGCTAGCTCGGCTCCCGGGGCGAAGAGATCGGGTTTTGCAAGGCCAGATTCGGGATAGGGGAAGTCGTCATAGGGAGTCGTGAAGTGTCGCTTGCCCCAGGCTACAGGTCCTACCGAATTGGTCTCAGCGGGTTTCCCTGTACTTGGTACATAGGCGCCACAGGCAATGGCTGAAGACGCTCCGCGGTCCAGAGGATGGATCGGAGGAGGTGAGTCTGCGGGGCAAGTGATCTGTTCGGGGACTTGGCGATTGTTCTTGGAGCTCTTTCCCTCATTCCCAGCAGCGGTGGCATGTAGGACCCCAGCTGCCAAGAGGCTCTCACAGACTCTACGCCACCAAACGGCTTCGGTATTCCGTGACCAGCGGCCCCATCCGTCCGCTAGGCAGATGACGTGAGCTCCCTTCTCGAGGGCATGCTCCATGGCGTGAGCGAGCCCTATAGGAGAACTGCTAATAGTGATAGGTAGGATTTGTGCTTTTGGAGCTACTCCCGTCACTGAGCTTCCGATCAGGCCAGCGATCAGAGTTCCGTGGGGCTCGTCGCTCGGAGCGTTGACTTGGTTGTTGGTGACATCTAGCCCTGCAAGTAGCCTAGATGCTCCCGTCCCCTCCTCGATGAAGTCTTGGTGACCAGCGACCCCATAGTCCAGGACTGCAACCACAACTCCTTCTCCCTCAAGAGACAATGCACTCCCGCCGACTAGTTGTCGGGAGTGATAGACGGTTTTGGTGATGCTGGAGCTGAGTCCAGACCAAATGGGCGCAAGTTGAGGTCCACGCGATAGGAATAATGAGGAATGTGTTTGAGGAAAGATAGGATCGGGTCCGAGAGCTTGGAGCAAAGAAGCCTGCTTCCAGTCCAGGAAGTTGATTGGCCACGGGGCAACGGGGGAGCCTCCAAACTGATGTCGCAGCTGCTCCCTCCAGCTTTGGAAGTCTAGGAGACTAGTGTAATTCTCGCTCAGCGTATTCTGAAGTGTGGTGATGTCGTCGAGGTCGACTGTCTCGTATTCCAATTCAGGGACTGGATGGAGCATGTTTGCATTGTAGTCGAAGGAGTCGATGGACAAGCTAGTAGGGATATTCTGTGAATCCCTCCATGCTTGGACTTGACCTTTGGTTGCCTTGATGACTAATGATCCAGATAGCCAGCACTTCTCTTGAATCGCCCCCTTGATAGATAGTGCTGGTTCTATCGAGGCGACCCTCTCCTGGAATCGCGTCTTCATTGCCCGGACTACTGTTTTTCGGTCCTGGTTTTGACGGTCATTCTGCGCAGCCTCCTGGAGTGGTTTGAGGGCTGGGCTTTCATCGAGATAGATTCGAATCGGTATTGGCTGGTCGTCGGCGTTGTCGAGCTTCTCGGTGAGTCTCTTCGAAAGTGATAGGTGGTAGGGCATGTTGGTCATGTTGCGGTCCCTTCCTACTGTACGATCACGCAGGATTGCTTATCGGAAGCTAGGGCTCCGCTGAGAAGCCTCTCATCGATATCTTCTGCAAGTGGGAGAGGCTGACCGTCCAGCGTTCTGCTAAGGCTTGGGAATCCACCAACGGAAGGAGCTCCGGAATGAGATTCTGGAATGTTCTGTAGTTGGGAAGGAGGAAGACTGGAAGTGTCAAAAAGAGGGTAGTACATAGAGAAATGTTGGACTCTGCGATCACCTTGTGGGTCGTAACAGGGGTGGTTCTTCCTGAAGCGCCTTGGTGGGTTGGCGTAGAATAGGTCGATATAAAGATCTGACGGGCTGTTTGCTTCGTATGGCTTCAGCATCATGGTTCTTTCTACATTTCCACCTACAAGGGGGCTGGCGCTAACGACGAGTCGTTCGCCGTCAAAAGTTCTTTCCCAGACGACTGAGTCGGCCAGCGCCTGGGTATGATTGGCTCCATTCAGATTCAGGGTGAAGACGGGTGCCTCGAGCAGGCTCTGGGGGCCGATAACCTGATTGGCTGGGCGGAGAGTTGAGAGAGAACGGGTCTTGAGAGTGCCGCCGCGGAGGATCATGGCACTCTTTGCGTGACTCCTATAGTTTGGGTTAATCGGCAGTATCGACGAAAGGGGAAAGATCCAGTCAGTATCTGAGAGGAAGTTCTCTTGTGGGTTCGGAGCCCCAAGGTTTTGAGGCGGGTCTAGGCTATAGTTGCGGACAGGGCCATCACCGGCGGAGTTGTCTTCGGTTGCATGAAAGGACACTTCAAAGTCGTCGACTGGGTTCCAGACGGCTTTGTATGAGTTGTCCGAGTAGTCAGCACCCTCGAGATAGTGTCCTGTGGCGCTTGAGGCGCGAGCAGCCAGGAAACTGTAGTGTTTGTGGCAATTGTGCTGTGCGTGGTCTTCAGTTTGAGGTTCCTTTACCAAGACGACATCTAGGTGGCCATCATCATTTCTCACCAGGGCAACCAGTCCGTGAATGTACACTCGCAAAGTAAACTGTCCCATTCTTATCTCCCTTGTTGAGTTTCCTGAGAGGTCGAGCATCCAGCGCCCGTCCGTGGATTGAGACGGAACCGGTCGGGAAATTTCCAGGGTCCAGGCGCGACTTCGCGCGAACGGCACCGCTTGCTATCCTCGTCGCATGCCCAACCCACCCCGCATCCTCGTCTGGAACGAAGGCCGCCACGAGCAGCAGGATCCCGCCGTCCAGGCCATCTACCCCCAGGGCATCCACGGCGCCCTCGCCGAGGGGCTCGAAGAGCATGGGTATGAGGCGGTGCGGACGGCGACGTTGGATGATCCGGGGCAGGGGCTTGCCGAGGAGACGCTAGGGGAGACCGATGTGCTGCTGTGGTGGGGGCATCGGGCGCATGAAGAGGTTTCCGACGAGGCGGTGGAGCGGGTGCAGCGGAGAGTGCTCGCGGGGATGGGGTTGGTGGTGCTGCACTCGGCGCATTTCTCCAAGATCTTCCGGCGCCTGATGGGGACCCGTTGCACGCTGAAATGGCGGGAGGCGGGGGAGCGGGAGCGGTTGTGGGTGGTGGAGCCGGGGCATCCCATCGCCGCCGGGCTGGGCGATGGCTTCAGCCTCGACCACGAGGAGATGTACGGCGAGCCCTTCGAGGTGCCGCCGCCGGAGGAGCTGGTGTTGATCAGCTGGTTCGAAGGCGGCGAGGTCTTTCGCAGTGGCTGCTGCTACCGGCGGGGGCGCGGGCGGATTTTCTACTTCCGCCCGGGGCATGAGACCCATCCCACCTACCACCATCCGCAGGTTCGTCGGGTGCTGGCCAACGCGGTGGGCTGGTGCGCCGGCGGTGATCGGAGGGCTGCGGAGCCCATCGGGTAAGCTGGATTTGATCAATCCACGCTACCGTGCCGCCGCGATTCCGGTGCTGGAAGCCGGGACGAGGAGGCTCGCGAAAGGAGGTCCCCGATGGGCGTTCGTTCCTACCTGATGGTCTCTGCCGTGCTCTTCGCGTTGGTGGGCGGGCTCCACCTGGTGCGGGTGATCGAAGGCTGGGCCTTTCAATTTGGTCCCTTCGACCTTCCCGCGGGGCTGTCGGTGCTGGCGGTGATCGTGCCCTGGGGGCTGGCGGTCTGGGCGGTGCGCTTGAGCTCGCGGCTGCTCTGAAGCGGGAGCGGACCTCCTGCTCGCGCCGGCCCATTGGCGCCCTTCCTATTCCTCCCGCAGCGCTACCATCGGATCCACCCGCGCGGCGCGGCGGGCGGGGAGGAGGCCGGCGGCGAGGGCGACGGCGGTGAGGGCCAGCGCCGAGAGGACCAAGACCACCGGGTCGTGGCCCTCCAGCTCGAAGAGCAGCGAGCCCGCCAGCTTGCCCAGAGCCAGCGCTGCGATCAACCCCAACGCGCCACCCACCAGGGTCATCCATCCGACCTGCCCGAGCACCAGGCCACGAACCCGCCGGGCGTCGGCGCCGAGGGCGATGCGCAGGCCGAATTCGCGGGTGCGCTGGGCGACGGAATAGGCCACCACGCCGTAGAGGCCGATGGCTGCCAGCAGCGTGGCGAGGACCGCGAAAGCGGTGGAGAGGGTGGTGAGCAGGCGGTCCACGAAGACGTTCTGCTGCACCTGCAGCTGCATGGGCAACAGATCGTTGACCGGCAGATTGGGGTCGAGACGGGAGACGGTGCTGCGCAGGCTCGGCAGCAGCGCCGCCGGATCTCCCTCGGTGCGGACATAGAGATAAGCCGTGCCCAGACTCTCGCTTTGCCGATAGGGACGGAAGAAGGTCGGCGGCACCGGGTCCTTGACCTCGCTGTATTTGGCGTCCGCGACCAGGCCCACAATCTCGATGTCCAGCTCGTCCGTGCCTCCCTGCGCCATGCGCTGGCCCACCGCGTCGCGGCCGAGGCCGAACTTCTTGGCGAAGGCCTCGTTGACCACCGCCACCTGCGGTGCCTCCTGATCATCCCGGAGCTCGAACTCGCGGCCCGAGAGGAGGGGGATTCCGAGGGTACGGAAGTAACCCGGCCCGACGTGGTTGAACTGGGAGTGAGTGTCGGTGTCGGGGCCGGCGTCGAAGCCCTGGACGGAAACGTTGCTGCCCCAATTGCTGCCGGCGATGAGGGGCACCCGGGAGGTGGTGGCGCGGTCGACGCCGGGAAGCGCTTCGATCTCCTCTTCCAGCCGGCCAAAGAAGTCGATGCAGGCGTTGGGAGCGTAGCCGTTGAGCTCCGGAGAGACGCCGAAGGTGGCCAGCCGAGGAGTGTCGATGCCCAGGTCCACGCGGCTGACGTTGCGCAGGCTGCTGGCGAAGAGGCCGGCGGAGACCAGCAGCGCCATGGAGAGAGCGATTTGCACCGTCGCCATCACTGCCCGGAAGCGGCGGGCGGTGCGCGAGGCGGCGGCGCGGCCGCCCTGGCCCTTGAGGGTGGTGGCCAGGTCGTGGCGGGTGGTGTGGAGCGCCGGGAAGAGCCCCACCAGGCCGGTGACCACGGTGAGCACGGCGAGGAAGATCCACACCGAAGGTCCCAGGTGGGGGCCGATGCCCAGATCCGCGCCCGACGGGATCATGGAGAGGAAGAGGAGGAGCGTGCCACGGGCGACGATCAGGCCGAAAACAGCGCCCACGACGGCGAGGAGGAAGGACTCGGTGAGGAGCTGCCCGACGATCTGATGCCGCTGGGCGCCCAGGGAGAAGCGCACGGCGATCTCGCCGCTGCGGCGGATGGCCCGCACCAGCAGCAGGTTGGCGAGGTTGGCGCAGGCGATGAGGAGGACGAAGCCGGTGACGCAGAGCAGCAGCAGCAGGGGAGCGGTGGCTTCCTCATAGAGCCTGCTTTGCCCCTTTTCGCCGGGCTGGAGGAAGATCTTCTTGTCCACGAAGCGGGCGAGGGTCGCTTCGCTCATCCCTTCCTGAAGCGGTGCTTCGACTTCCTGAAGGAGGCTTTGGTACGGGCCGTTGAGGGCCGCTTCAGCGGTTTCCAGGGTGACCCCCGGGGCGAGGCGGCCGAAGAGATAGATCCAATAGCTGCGGCGGTCTTCGAAGCCTTCCCAGCCGGGGATGACGGTCTCGCGCAGGCTGAGGGGGACGAAGAGGTTCGGGTCCTGACCGATACTGGTGCCGCGGAAGCCCTCGGGAGTCACCCCCACCACGGTGAGGGGGTGACCGTTGACCACCAGAGTTTGGTCGAGGATCTGCGGGTCGGAGCCGAAGCGGTCCCGCCAGGCCCCGTAGCTGAGCACCGCCACGGTGTGGGCGCCAGCGACCTTATCGTCCTCCGGACCCAGCAGCCGGCCGAGGGCGGGGCGCAGGCCGAGGACGGGAAAGTAGTTGCCGGAGACGGTGGCGCCGGCGGCGGAGAAGGTCTCGCCGCGATAGGCCAGGTTGGCGGCGAAGGTGCGGTGACCGGCGAGGCCGTCGAAAGCTTCCTGCACGCTCTCCGCCGCCTGCAGGTCGCGGAACATGGGGTAGCTGAACACCGCCTCGATGCCGCCGGAGTCGTTGGTGGATTGGGAGCCGGACTTGGGCCCCGGAGACTCCAGGTTGACCAGGCGCTCCGGCTGTTGCACCGGCAGCTGGCGGAGCAGAATCTGTTCGAAGAGGGAGAAGATGCCGGCGTTGGCCCCGATCCCCAGCGCCAGGGAGAGGACGGCGACGGTGGTGATCAGGGGGCTCTTGAGCAGGGAGCGGAAGGCGAGGCGGAGATTGTTCACGGTCGGGCCCTCGGAAATCGGTAGCGTCGTGGTGGCTTCACCCTACCTAACGGAGAAGCCGACTTTTTGTTCCAGGGGGCCGGAAGAAAGATCCCGCCGGCGTTCCCCCTTGCCGAGAGGACGCCGACGGGGCTGGAGGGGTTGGGGTCAGAAGCAGATCGGTAGAGCCGTGCCCTGATCGATCGAGCAGCTGCTGAAGGACACGACGTTCCAGCAGTTGGTGGTGGTGTAGGAGACCGAGACGACGACGGTGGATTGGGAACCGTCGCATTGGGTGGTCTCGCGATACGTGGTGTGCTTCTTCTGGATCTGGAGGTAGTCGTACCATCTCTTGGAAGAAGGCTGGTAGAAGTCCTTGAGGCATTGGGTGACGCCGAGATAGGTCTGGCTCACCAGGGTAGTCACGGTGTAGGTCCGGACCGTCGGACCGGAGCAGGGCTCGCAGCCGGCGATGCAATCATCGTAGATGTCGGTGCATTGCTGCTCGCAGGCCGCGTTGCCATTGCACACGATCTGACATTGCAGTAGGTCCTGGGCGCAATACCCTTCGCAGGTGGAGGGCGCGTAGCCGGCGACCAGCGCCACTGGTTCGTCTGCCAGCAGCTGGTCCGCCACCTCCGAGAGCTCGGAAGCGGTGCGGCGTAGCTCCGTCGGTGCCGCGAGGAGATTCCCACTGCGTTCTCTCAGCTCTCCCAGAGACAGCTGCTCCCACATCTGACCGTCGAAGGCGATCCGCACTTCGACAGCGGAGCCTTCGTCGGCATGGCGCTGAACTGCGGCGAGAAGGTTCGGCTGGCGAGCGAGGATCTCCACCGCTGCCGGTGCCGGCTGGCTCTGCAGCTCCTTCAGAGTGGCTTCGGTGTCGGCAATGTCCAGCTCCGGGTTACAGCTGGTTGCCGGGGCCGGAGCATGGCCCGGCAGCTGTACGTTCTCTCGCGCCATCAAGACGCCGTCTACCAGGAACTCGAAGCTCAGCTGTCCATCGGCGTCGGCGAGGCCGTCGGTGAGGGCGAAGAAGAGCAGTGAGGGGTCGACCTCGGGCAGCGATCGAGAGGCGGCTCGATCGATCTCCGCTGCGGAGGCAAAGAGAGGCAGACAGAGCATCAGAGTCAGGATCCAGGGAAGGTGTCGTCTCATGGAAAGGCTCCTTGAAGTCGTCGCCGGGAATCATCCCCGGGGACGGCCCCATCCTTCCGAGCCGCCGCCGCGGGTTCCATGGACAACCGCTGAAGAGTCCGTGAATAGACACTGAAGAGAGACTGAGGAGATGCTGAACAAACGGTGACGAGTTGCGTAACTCAAAGCAGCAGAGACTCCTTCTCCGATCATTCCGTCGCCACGCTGTCTGCCATGGTGCTGCAATCTCCCCGACGATGAAGCCGCCACCCATCCGCTTTGATCCGTTCACGCTGGATCCGGACTCCTTGGAGCTCCGGCGCGAGGGCCGGCGGGTGCCCCTACCGCCGCAGCCGGCCCGGGCGTTGCTCGTCCTGCTGCAGCGGCCGGGGGAAGTGGTAAAGCGCGAAGAGCTGGCGGAGCTGCTGTGGACGGATCGCCACGTGGCGGTGGATCAGGGGCTCAACTCCTGTATCCGCCAGCTGCGCCGCAGCCTCGGCGACAGCGCCACCGATCCCCTCTACGTCGAGACCCTGCCGCGCATCGGCTATCGGTTCATCGCATCCGTCGAGGGACCGCAGCCAGAGAAGCCGCAGCCAGAGAATTCGGAGCCAGCAGATTCGGCTCCAGAGGCTGCGATTCAGGCGGTCCGGGGGCAGGAGCCAGAGGATCGGGAGGAGAAGGGAACCGAGGCGGTTCCGGTAGGCCGGGAAGGTCGCCGAGGGCTGATGGTCGTTCTCCTCTGCGGCTTCCTGGCGGTGCTGGTGGCCGGTATCGTGCCGGAGCTTCTGCACCTCGAGGTCCACGTCGGCGCTGCCGAGGCTAACCTTCCTGTGGTGGAGGGGCCGGTGGGGGAGAGCCCCCCTGCGGTCGCCGATTCTCCAACTTCGCTCTCCACGAAGGGCCCGCTACGGGGTGAGACTCCCTGCCTCTCCGGTGGCGGCAGAAGGCAGCCCGCCGGAGCCCAGCGCAAGCCCGTCTGCCCTGGCTCGGCAGCTTGTGAGGAGCCTTCCGCCGGCTCGCAGCCCTCTGCCCCCTCGATTCAAATCGTCGTCCGCCTCAAGCCGCGGACCGTTTCCCGGGTCGAAAGCGAGGGGGCCACTGGGGATCCCTGTCGCCTGTGCCGGTGGCGGCAGGGCTTGGCTCGACTGCTGATCCTGCCGCTGGACCGCCTGACGGGTGGGGCCTGAGCTCGGTGGTGCAGGTGATCGGCCGCACACCCGTGGACTCATAGCAGCAAACGAGGCGGTTTCCCCAGGCAACTACAGAAAGCGCCGGACCGGCATGGAGCCGATCCGGCGCTGGCAGATTCGCTGAGGCCGAGCCTCAGTTGGGCAGGATGACCGCGTCGATGACGTGGATCACGCCATTGCTGGTCTTGATGTCGGTCTTGACCACCGAAGCGTTGTCCACCATCACTTTGTCGTCGGCGGTCTTGATGGAGACGCTCTGGCCGTTGACGGTCTTGGCGGAGTCGAGCTTGACCACGTCCGCGGCCTTCACCTTGCCGGAGACCACGTGGTACGTGAGGATGCTGGTGAGCTTGTCCTTGTTCTCGGGCTTGAGCAGGTCGTCGAGGGTGCTCTGGCCGAGGGCGGCGAAGGCCTCGTCGGTGGGAGCGAAGACGGTGAAGGGACCCTCACCCTTGAGGGTGTCCACCAGGCCGGCGGCTTTCACCGCCGCCACCAGGGTGTCGAAGGAACCGGCGGCGACGGCGGTGTCGACGATGTCCTTGGACTTCTCGTGATGGCCGGCGAGGGCCGCCGGAGCGGCGGCGAGGCTGACCAACAGGGCGAGGGCGAGAGTGGTGGCAAAAATCTTCTTCATAGTGGAACTCCAAATCGTTGATTCATCGTGTTGGACCGAAACAAGTCGATTGCGTCGAGCAAGGGCGCCTTGTCTTGCTTCTGTCTAACTATTCGTGGAGATCAACGATTTGGATGAGGTGATTTTTGGACAATTTGCTGCGTGAACCTGGACGCTCCTCTGGGCTCAGGACTTTTTGGCCTTGCGATTCACCGCTTTCAGGATCTTCTTGCGCAGCCGGAAGGATTTGGGAGTGACCTCCACCAGCTCATCCTCGCGGACGAATTCCATGCACTGCTCGAGACTCAGCCGGGTGGGGGGCACCAGGCGGATCAGCTCGTCGGCGGAGGAGGCGCGCATATTGGTGAGCTTCTTCTCGCGGGTGATGTTGACGTCCAGATCGTTGGGGCGGTTGTGCTCGCCGACGATCATGCCCTCATAGACCTCCTCGCCGGGGGCGACGAAGAGGATGCCCCGGGGCTGGAGGTTCTCAATGGCGTAGGAGGTGGCCTTGCCGGGGCGGTCGGAGATGAGCACGCCGGTGGGGCGGTGGGCGATCTCCCCCTGCCACGGTTCCCAGCCGTCGAAGAGGTTGTGCAGCAGGCCGGTGCCCTTGGTGTCGGTGAGGAACTCGCCGCGGAAGCCGATGAGGCCGCGGGAGGGCACCCGGAACTCGATGCGCACCCGCCCGGAGCCGTGGTTGACCATCTTCATCATGCGTCCGCGGCGGGTGCCCAAGCGCTGGGTGACCACGCCGACGAAGTCTTCCGGGCAGTCCACCACGGCGATTTCCATCGGCTCGTGGATCTTGCCGTCGACGGTGCGGGTGATGATTTCCGGCTTGCCGACGCCGAGCTCGAAGTCCTCCCGGCGCATCATTTCCACCAAGATGGCCAGCTGCAGCTCGCCGCGGCCGGAGACCTTGAAGGTGTCCGGTGAGGCGGTGTCCTCGACCCGGATGGAGACGTTGGTGAGGGTCTCCTTGAGCAGCCGCTCGCGCAGCTTGCGGGAGGTGACGTGCTTGCCCTCGGTGCCGGCCTTGGGAGAGTCGTTGACCGAGACGGTAATGGAGAGCGTGGGCTCCTCGATGCGGATGGGGGGCAGAGGGCGGGGATCCTCGGGATCGGTGAGGGTGTCGCCGATGGAGATCTCGTCGGCGCCGGTGACGGCGACGATATCCCCCGGGGCGGCGGTCTCCACCGGCACCCGGCGCAGGCCGGAATAGCCGTAGAGCCCGGTGACCTTAAAGGTCTCGAGCTCGCGCTCCGGATGGCTCAGGGCCACCGTCTCGCCCTTCTTGATCTCTCCGCTGTGCACCCGCCCGATGGCCAGCCGGCCGACGTAGTCGTCGTAGTCGAGGGTGTGGATCTGCAATTGCAGCGGCACTTCCGGGTCGTAGGACGGCGGCGGCACGGTCTTCAGAATGGTCTGGAAGAGGGGCTGGAGGTTGTGGTCCTCGCCCTCCGCTTCGAGGCGGCAAATGCCGTCCCGGGCGTTGGTGTAGAGCACCGGGAAGTCCAGCTGCTCTTCGTTGGCGTCGAGGTCGATGAAGAGGTCGTAAACCTCGTCCAGCACCTCCGCGGCGCGGGCGTCGGGGCGGTCGATCTTGTTGATCACCAGCACCGGGGTCAGGCCCGCCTCCAGCGCCTTGCGCAGCACGAAGCGGGTCTGGGGCAGAGGGCCCTCGCTGGAGTCCACCAGCAGCAGCACGCCGTCCACCATCTTGAGAGTGCGTTCCACCTCGCCGCCGAAGTCGGCGTGGCCCGGGGTGTCGACGATGTTGATCAGAGTGTCGCCGTAGCGGATGGCCGTGTTCTTGGCCATGATGGTGATGCCGCGCTCGCGCTCCAGGTCGATGGAATCCATCACCCGCTCCGCCACTTCCTGGTTTTGCCGGAAGATGCCGCTCTGCCAGAGCATGGCGTCCACGAGGGTAGTCTTGCCGTGGTCGACGTGGGCGATGATCGCCAGGTTGCGGACTTCCTGCCGCGTCTGAAGAGCCATGAGTCTCGTTCCTTCTCGCCGCCGCTGCCGCCGCCTGGTTCCAGGCCGAAGGCGGAGCCGCGACCGAAGCATCCGGGGATGCTCGGGGTGGTGGCGAGCTTTGAGTGGATGATGGTGGTACCGCCCGGGCCGGCGCGGGATTGCAGCGCGTGGAGCCCAGACGAAAAAAACCGGGAGACTGGCATCTCCCGGACAACCGGGACGATACCACGGAGTCCAGCGGGTGCCAAGCCCGCGCCGGCACAGGCCGGACTGTCCACCAATTCGCAACGCCGGCTGTGGTATGTTTCGTCGCTGACCCGGCGGCCCGTCCTCCTGAGAGCTACGAGGTGCGGGAGCCGCGGCGAAAGAATCATGAGCGCGAGTCACTCCAGAGTCCTGGTCGTCGGTGTCGATGCCGAGACCTTCGCCAAATTGCAGCCGATGCTCGACCGTGCTTCCGTGGAGGTGGATCGCTTCCCGCGGGCACGGGCGTCGCTGGAATTGGTGACCGCGGTGCGCTTCGACCTGCTCATCGTGCGCAGCCCGCTGGAGGACATGTCTCTGGGGGAGTATTTGGCGTCGGTGCGGGTCCCGGAGTCGAAGTCTCGAAGGTCCTCCCTCTTGTTGCTGGTTTCCGATGGCGACACCATGGCCGCGCAGGCGTTCCTGGGCCGCGGTGCCAACCGGTCCATCGCCCTGTCGGAGAGCGAGGAGCATCTGCAGCAGGCAGTGTCGGACCTACTCCACGTCGCTCCGCGCATCGGCGCCCGCATCTTCGCCAGCCTGCAGGTGCAGGTGGCGGAGGACCAATCCCTCACCATGTGCCAGACGGAGAATGTCTCCGCCACCGGCATGCTCATCCGCACCAACGTCAACTATCCCGTCGGCACGATGCTGGATTTCGAGTTCAATCTGCCCACCGGCGGAGAGGTGGTGCGGGGCAGTGCCGAGGTGGTGCGTCACACGGTGGTGGGGCGAGAAGCGGTGGCCGGCGTCGGCGTGCGCTTCGCGAGCTTCAATCCAGGCTCGGAAGATCGTTTCCGGCAGTATCTGGAGTCCCAGACCCCGAGCGACTGAGCTCCGGTAGTCGGCGGAGCCCGCCCCGCGATACCATCGCCGCGGGAGGCCTGAAAACGTCATGACCGAAGCTGCTGCCGCCGGCGCACCGCCGGCCCTCAATGCTGCCCAGCGCAAGCTGGTTCGCCAGGTGCGCCATCCGCTGCTGATCCGTATTTTCCTCATCGCCAAGCTGCCCCTGGGTTTTTTTGCCGGACTGCGGGTGAAGAGCCTGGAGCGCCAGCGCTGCGAGACCACCGTGCCCTTCGGCTGGCGCTCGCAAAACCCTTTTCGCTCGGTGTACTTCGCCGCCCAGGCCATGGCGGCGGAGCTCTCCACCGGTGCTTTGGCGATGCTCGCCCTGCGGGGGGAGGAGGCCTCCGTCGCCATGCTCATCGTCGGTCTGGACGCGGAGTTCGGCAAGAAGGCGGTGTCCAAGGTGACCTTTACCTGCGAGGACGGGGAGAAGATCTTCGCCGCCGTCGCCGAGACCGTCGCCACCGGCGAGGCGGCGGTGGTGGACGTGGAGACGGTGGGGCGCATGGCGGACGGCACCGAGGTCGCCCGTTTCCGCTTCCGCTGGTC
>JAXHTF010000091.1 GCA_034211275.1 Acidobacteriota bacterium | reverse complement strand
GTGAGCCGCTGCTGCTGGCCGCCGGAGAGGAGGCTGCCCAAGGAGTCGAGGCGATCCTTCACCTCGTCCCACAGCGCCGCCCGGTGCAGGCAGCGCTCGACGATGACGTCGAGGTCGGCGCGCTTCTTGATCCCCGCCAGCCGCGGCGCCAGGGCGACATTGTCGTAGATGGAGAGAGGTAATCCCACGGGCAGAGGAAAGACCACCCCGATGCGCTGGCGCAGGGCATAGACATTGCGGATCTTGCGCACGTCCCGGCCGTCGAAGAGCACCTGGCCACGAACCTCCATGGCGGGAGTGAAAGTGTCCATGCGGTTGAGGGCACGGAGGAACGACGTCTTGCCGCTGTTGGCCGGCCCGATGATGCCGAAGATCTCGTGCTCCCGCACCTCCAGGCTGACGCCTTCGAGGACGGTCTTGCCGCCGTAGGCGATGGCCAGATCCCGCACTTCGACCTTGGTCGGCCTCTGAGCCTCGTCCGGCTGGGAAGCCCGGGTCGCCTCTGGCGCCGTCTCTACCACTTCTTCTTCCCCCGCAACACCATGCGCAAGCCGATGGACAAGGAGTTCATCACCAAAACCAAGGCGATGAGCACCAAGGCGACGCCGAAGGGCAATCCTTCCGGCACTCCCGGCACCTGAGTCGAGATCACGAAGAGATGCAGCGACATGGCCATGGTCTGGTCATAGACGCTTTGGGGCAGAAACGGCAGGAAGAAAGCGGCGCCGGTGAACATGATGGGAGCGGTCTCGCCGGCGGTGCGGGAAACCTCCAGGATCACGCCGGTGAGGATGCCGCTGATGGAGTTCGGCAGCACTACCCGGCGGATGGTTTGCCAGCGGGTGGCGCCCATATTCCAGCACGCCTCGCGGAAAGCCTGAGGCACCGCCTGCAAAGACTCCCGGGTGGAGACGATGACCACCGGCAGGGTCATGATGGCGAGGGTCAGGCTCGCCGCCAGGATGCTGGTGCCGAAATCGAAAAAGATCACGAAGGCACCGACCCCGAAGAGAGCGTGGACGATGGACGGCACGCCGGCGAGGTTGATGATGGCGAGGTTGATCAGGCGGGTGAGCCAATTGTCCGGCGCGTACTCGGAGAGATAGATCGCCGCCGCCACCCCCACCGGCACCGACGCCAGCAGCGCCACCGCCACCAGCCACACGGTGCCCACCAGCGCCGGCAGGATGCCGCCGGCGGTCATCCCTTGGGTCGGCTGGGTGAACAGGAAGTCTATGCTGATCATCGGGCCGCCCTTCCACAGCAAGACTCCCAGGATCACCGCCACCGGCAGGATCAGCAACAGGGTCATGACCAGGAAGAGGGCGCGGAACATCCGCTGGGTCTTCTGATTGCGGCGGTTGAGCTCTGTGGCCTGGAACACGATGGGTCTCCGGTGGGCTCGCGCCTACTTGCGCCGGGGACCGCGCACCACCAGGTCCGCGGTGAGATTGATCAGGAAAGTGATGACGAAGAGGAAGATGCCCAGGGTGAAGAGGGCTCGATAGTGCTCCGAGCCCACCGCCGTCTCCCCCAGCTCGGCGGCGATGGTGGCGGTGAGGGCGCGCACCGAATCAAAGACGCTGGTGGGCAGGTTGATCGAGTGGCCGCTGGCCATGAGCACCGCCATGGTCTCGCCGAAGCCCCGTCCCACTCCCAGGAGCACCGCCGCCACCAGGCCGTTGCGGCCGGCGGGGATGACCACCCGGAAGATCACCTGCCAGCGCGTCGCGCCCATGGCCTCCGCCGCCTCGCGGTAGCCGTCCGGCACCGCCTTGAGGGCATCCTCGGCGATGGTGGTCATGATGGGAGCCGCCATCAGCCCCAGGATCAGTCCCGAGTTGAGGACGTTGAGGCCCACCGGAACATTGAACAGCTGGATGATCAGGGGATTCATGATCGACAGACCGATGAAGCCCCAAACCACCGATGGGATCGCCGCCAGCAGCTCCACCAAGATCTTCAGCACCTCCCGGGTACGCCCGGTGGCGAACTCGGCGATGTAGATGGCGGCGCCGAGGGAGAACGGCACCGCCACCACCATGGCCAACCCCGTGACGCTGGCGGTGCCGGCGATGAGCGCCAGGGCACCGTAGGTCGGGTTGCTGCTCGAAGTCGGCCGCCAGCGCGGAGAGCCGAAGAACTCCGCCAGGTCGAAGGTCTCGGCGATGAAGCCATAGCCTTCCCGCCCGATGAAGACGAAGATGCCGATGATGAACAGAATCGCCGAGATGCCGCCGACGAAGACCGCCACCTGCACCAGACGGTCGATGTACCAGTCCAGCGTCCGGCGGTCCAGGTCGGTCCGGCGCCGCGAGCGCGGTACCGGCGGGGCGGCGAGGGGCTCCGCCACGTCAGCCGGCTCCCGGACCGTGCAGCGTTTCCATCAAGTCTCCCAGCCGGTGACCGAGGGTGTGCAGCGCCCCCTCGATCTCCGCCTCTCCGGCGCCCGCCGGCAGCTTGTCCATGGGCCATTCCAGGATCACGGTGTGAAAGGGCAACTCCGGCAGGTGGGCTCGAGGATCGCCGCCGAGGCTGATCAGCACGTGATAGTCGGAGAGCTCGTCCCCCAGGGAAGCAAGCTCCCGCGGCTCGAAGCCCTCGTCGTCGAGGCCCCGCTTCTGCAGGAAGTCCTGAAGCTCGGGGCGCACCTGCTTTGCCGGCCGCCAGCCGGCGGTGGCGTAGATCCCGGATTCGGGAAAGGCCTTGCGCCCGTAAGCGGCGGCGATGTGGGTCAGAGCGTCGTCCGCCTCATCGACGAAGAGGAAGCGATAGACCTTCGCCGCCTTGGTCTCGCCGGCGACGGCGAAGAGGGTCTCCTCACAGATATTCTTCGCTTGCCCCACCACTCGATCCAGCCGATTGAAGATGATCAGCAGACCGAAGAGGTCGTGCACCGGCCGCCGGTCCTTGTCGCCCTCCCGCAACAGATCGGCGAAGACCTTCTCCGAAGCGCTGGCGGCCTGGCGGGCCATGCCGATGGTGCCGCGGGCGAGCTCCGCATTGCCCTCGTTCCAGGCCTCGAGGGCCTGCTCCAAGAGATTGCGGCTCTGCTCCCCCATCAAATCCAGATCTTGAGCCACCCGCTCCGGCGGCGGCGCCGAAAGCTGTACCGCCTGCCGGCACATAGTGGCGGCATAGTCGCCGATGCGCTCTAGGGCGACGTTCAGCCGCAGCACCGAGGAGACAAAGCGCAGGTGTCCGGCGCTGGGCAGATGGCGGGCCACGAAGGCGTGGCAGGCCTGGTCGATGGCGTGGACCTGGCGGTTGATGGGATGGTCCCCGATGATGGTCTCGTAGGCCAGCTCCCGGTCTTCCCGCAGCACCGCTTGCACGGCGTTGCGCTGGGCTTCGAGCACCGCTTTCCCGACCTCCTGCACCTGCTGCCGCAGATGCTCCAGGTCCTTCTCCAACCGTTCGGCGTAGTGGCTCATGGGCGTTCTCCTGGGGACGGCTTCCGGGAGGAAGCGATCAGCCGCAGGTAACCTCCCGAGCCGGCGCGTACCCTTTGTCCTGGATGATGCACTGCCCGGTGTCGCTGAGAATCCAGTCGAGGTATTCGGCAACGGCCCCCTGGGGTTCGCCGGCGGTGTACATGAAGAGCGGCCGGGCGATGGGATAGCTGCCGTCCTTGGCACTGTCCACGGTGGGCATCACGCAGCTCTCCTCGTCCTCTCCGATGCAGGCCAGCTTGGTCTCGTCGGTGGCGTAGGCGAGGCCGCTGTAGCCGATGGCGCAGGGGGTGTGAACCACCAGGTCCACCACGTCCTTGGAGCCGTGCATATCCCGGGAGCCGAGCTTGTAATCCCGCTGCTTGCCCAGCACCGCCTCGCGGAAGTAGACGTAGGTGCCGGAATTGTTCTGCCGGCTGACCACCACGATCTCATCGCTGGGGCACCCGGGCACTTCCAGCCCCAGCTGGCTCCAGCGCTCGATCTCCCCGCCCTCGCCGTAGATACCCGCCAGCTCTTCGAGGCTGAGGTGGGTCGCCGGATTGTCGTGGTGCAGATAGACCGCCAGGGCGTCGAAGCCCACCACGTGCTCCAGAGGCTCGACGCCGTTGCCCTCCGCCAGCTCGATCTCCTCCTGCTTCATGGAGCGGCTGGAGTTGGCCAGGTCGACGGTACCGTTGATCAACGCCGAGATGCCGGTGCCGGAGCCGCCGCCGGTCACCGCCACCGCGACGTTGGGCTGCACTTCCTTATACGCTTCGGCCCAGGCTTGGGCGACGTTGACCAGGGTGTCGGATCCTTTGTTCTGGATCAACGTCCGCTGGCCCCGCTGGCCGTCCTCCCCGGTGGGGCGGCCGCAGGCGGTGCAGCAGACGATCAGAATGGCGATGGCGAGCTTCTTCATGGGGGGCTCCTGAAAAACGGGAATACTCGGGTGGAAGCTGCGCCGCGAGGGGTCCGAAGGTGTTGCGAGACGACGGACTGAGCGGCGAAAGATGTTACAGCGCGGTGACAGTTTACACCGAAAGTTTGGCTTGGATTCAACCCTCGGAAGCGATTCTCTCGGCGCGGCTCTCGATTTCTCCCCCGGTCTCATCCAGCTCGTCGCCGCCTTCCGACACCACATTGCGGGCCATGCGCTTGGTGAAGTAGTAGATGCGCTTCAGATTCTGCAGAATATCCGTCTCCAGGGTGTAGGCCGGCAGCCGGTTGGGCTCCTCCGCCACCAACCGGCGAGCCTGATGCTCGGCGGCGGCGGCGGCGAGCTGGTTGATCTCCGCCTTCATCTCCACCACCGGCCGGGCGGCCCGCCGATTCTGCTGGGTGACGGCCTGCACCGAGATGTCGAGGGCCCGCCGGACGGCGTCGTAGAACTCCTCCAGCATCCGCCGGGTGGCGGCGCTGACGGTGAGCTGCTGATCGAGACGCTCCAAGCCCAGAAACACCAGGTTCGTCTCCACGATGTCGCCGATATTCTCCAGGCTGTTGGCCGCCTCCATCAGCTCCATCAGCTCTCGGGTTTGGGACTCACCGAGCTCCTGGCGACTGATCTTGCCCAGGTAGGTGATCACCTGGCCGTGGAGCCGGTCCACCGCATCGTCCATTTTGGCCAGCTCTTCGAGCTCGCTCCGGGTGCCTTCGAAAAGAGCGCTGCGGGCGGCGTCGAGCATCGCCGCCACGTACTCCCCCAGGTGCAGGATCTCCAGCCGCACGCGGTCGAGGGCCAAGGCGGGGGTGCCGAGCAACGTCGAGTCGAGATATTTGGCCCGCACCGATGCTTCGATCATCGTCGGCCGATCCGGCACCAGCCGTTGCACCAGCCACGCCAGCTGCGCCGTGAAGACCAGGAAGAGCAAGGTGTTGACGGTGTTGAAGAGGGTGTGGGCGTTGGCGATCTGGCGCGGGGTCTCGGCGGCCAGGCGGGCCAGCCCGTCGAGCTCCGGGGCCCGTGGCGAAAGGCGCTTCACCCACTCCGCCAGCTGCCCGATGAACGGCAACCACAGCACCACCCCCACGAGGTTGAAGATCACGTGCACCGTCGCCGCCCGCAGAGCCTCCCGGGGCCGGCCGATGGACGCCAGCAGGGCGGTGATGCAGGTACCCACATTGGCCCCGAAGACCAGGGCGATGCCCGCCGGCAGGCTCAGCAACCCCTGCCCCGCCAACACGATGACGATGCCGGTGGTGGCGGAGGACGATTGCACCAGGGCGGTGAAGAGCGTACCGACGAAGATGCCCAGCGCCGGGTTCTCCATCCGCGCCATCCACTCCAAAAACGGCCCGTAGGTGCGCAGCGGCGCCATCGCCTCGCCCATCACCGACATGCCGAAGAAGACCAGCCCCAGCCCCATGATGCCGGCGCCATGGTGGCGGGTCTTCTCCCGCTTGCCGAAGAAGGTCAGGGCGAAGCCCACGGCGATCATCGCCAGCGCCAGCCGGGTGACCTTGAAGGCGATGATCTGAGCGGTGATGGTGGTGCCGATATTGGCTCCCAGGATCACCCCGATGCTCTGGGACAGGGTCATCAGCCCGGCGGAGATGAAGCCCACCACCAGCACCGTGGTCACCGAGGACGATTGCACCACCGCGGTGACGAAGGCGCCGGTACCGGCGGCCAGGAAGCGGTTGTGGGTCAGCCGGCCGAGGATGGTCTTCATGCGGTCCCCGGCCACCGCCTTGAGGGCCGAGGACATCTGCTCCATGCCGTAGAGGAAGAAGGCGAGGCCGCCGAAGAGGCCCATGATCAGCGCCCCCAAGCGCAGGTCGCCGGTGCCCGCCGCCACCACCGCCGGCTCCGCCCCGGAGTCCGCCATCGCCCCGACCGCCACCACCGCCACAGCTGCCACTCCCAGCACCACGGGTCCCGACGTCGGGAGCTTCCCGCAGCCCACCGGCAACCAGGCCGGACGCCTCATCCCTTGCCGCCTGCCTTGGAGCTCCCGAGCCCTTCCTCCAGCAACTCCACCACCGAGCGCAGCGTCCGTACCCGGGCATGGCGCTTATCGTTCCCCGCTACCACCTCCCAGCGCCGCGCCGCGTGGTGGGTGCGCTCCAACATCTCCTCCACCGCCGCCTCGTAGAGCTCCCACTTCTCCCGATTGCGCCAATCCTCGTCGGTGAGTTTCCAGCGCTTGTGGGGCGTCTGCTCCCGCGCCTCGAAGCGGTCGAGCTGCTCGTCCTTGCCGATGTGGAACCAGAACTTCCGCACCAACATCCCCTGGGCCGCCAGCTGCTCCTCGAAGTGGTTGATCTCGTCGTAAGCCCGCCGCCACTCCGCTTCCTCCGCGAAGCCCTCTACCCGCTCCACCAGCACCCGCCCGTACCAGCTGCGGTCGAAGATCAGCAGCTGTTTGTCCCGCGGCGGCTCCAGCCGGCGCCAAAAGCGCCACAGGTAGTGCCGCACCGCGTCCTCTCCCTCCGGCTTGGCGATGGGAAAGACCCGATATCCCCGCGGATCGAGCTTGGCGGTGAGGCGCCGGATGGCTCCACCCTTGCCGGCGGCGTCCCAGCCCTCGAAGACCAGCACCGCCGAGCGGCCCTGCTGGTAGAGCTCCATTGCGAGCTCCTGGAGGCGGATTTGCTGCCGGGCCAGGCTTCGCTTGTAGTCAACGCGGTCCAGCGTCAGGGAGAGATCGGCGGTCGTCAGGGAGGGAGCGCTCATGGCCGCACCTCCTCACCGCTCCCGGGGGATGCCCCAACCCGTGCCTCGACGGCGGCTTCCTCCTCCGGCAACGCTTTCCCAGCGTCCCGCAACCCTCGCTCCAGCCCTTCCACCAAGGTCTCCAACACCCGCACCCGCCGCCACCGCTTCTCCGTCGCCGCCACCACCGTCCAGGGGGCGTGCTCGATGTGGGTGCGTTCCAGAGTCTCTTGAATCAGCTCGTGGTAGTCGTCGTATCGCTGCAGGCTCTGGCGCGCCCTCCTCGACAGCCGCCAACGATCCAGGGGGTTGTCCCACCGCTTGTCGAGGCGCTTCTTTTTCTCTTTCTCGGAGATGTGGAGGAAGATCTTGATCAGCACATAGCGATCCGCCGCCAGCATCGCCTCGAAGGCCAGAATGTCCTCCCGATGCTGCGGCCACAGCGGTTCCCCCTCCGGCGGCTCCAGCCGCTGCACGAAGAAGCGCCGGTACCAGCTGTAGTCGAAGAGGGCCATCTGCCCATAGGCCGGCAGCCGGCTCCAAAACCGCCACATCCACGGCAGCTGGGCCTCGAAGGTCCGCGGCTCCCGCACCATGTGGAGCTCAAACCCCCGCGGCTCCAACCGCTCCGTCACTTTCCCGATGACATCCCCCCGCCCCGCCGTATCCCAACCCTCAAAGACCACCAACGCCCCCAGCTTCTCCTGCCAGCACGCATGCTGCAGATCCAGCAGCCGCTCCTGGAGCCCCGGCAGCCGTCGCTTGTATTCTTTCTTGCTGAGCTTCGCGCCCAAATCCACCTGATCGAGCATCCACTTCCTCATGCTCCGCCGGTCTTCTCACCTTCTATGCCACGCTGCCGTCACGCTACCGTAACCTCGCTGTGACATCTACTCCCCGGCGGGGTGGGATGTGTGGGGGGGCGGTGGCTTCGAGGGTGACCGGTCGGGCCTTTGTGGTCCGGCAGCAAAGCGTCTTGGCCGTTGGAGCCCTGTCCTAGACCGAGCGGTGGCCTCCTTTCCAGCTCCGCCCTCACCGCCGGCTCTGCGCTAACCCCGGGAGCACTAACGCTTTCCGCTCTTGCCTCTGGATGGCTGGCCAGCTACCGTTTGGGTTTGTGGCGAAGCTTCGCTCTGTTCAGATTGAGCTTGGATCAGCTCTAGAGTAAATATCCAAAGCGTGGAAAAAATATGAGGAGGACTCCAGGAGCCATGTCGCTAGTCGATTCTTGGTTGGCCAGCAGCTACGACTTCTTGCCGGTGGGTGGGTAAGAAGGTGAACCCTGCTCAATCTCATTTGCTGCAGCAACAGATTCTTGAACTCTTCAGGACCGCCTATCGGACGCTGGGGACTTCAAGGAGCCTTCGGCACCTGGTCTCTTCTTGCCTGTCGTGTAGCCGCACAGCAGCACAAATGAAGTTAGGAGGAATTCGGGACAATGAGGAACATTTTTCCCTTGAGTCTCTATCTCTCTATCTATCGGCGCTAGAGGCTATCAAGAATCCGGATCTTCTTGCAGGATTTTACCACCTCTTGGATGGCTGCAAGGCCTGCAATAGAACGCTCAATAATCTAAAGGAGCAACCCGCAAGCAGGACGTCACACGAGAGAGACAGAAGGTTAGATCGTTGCTTCCAGCGAGTACTCGATCTGAGTCGTTCAACTCTGCATTCCGAGCAGGAAGAGGCGCCCATGCAGATGGAAAAGCTTGCTACGCTTTCCCCTGCTCATTGCCGCCTCTTGGTCAAGAACAATCCGAAGTATCAAACAGCTGCCCTGGCAGAAGCGATTCAGCGCCATTGTCTCTCGAAGGCGCCACAGGACCCTCTACGAGCGGCCTATGACGGTACACTTTCCCTAGAGATTTGCTCGCATTTAGATTCTCAAGTGTACGGAGGGCGAGTAGTCAAAGACCTTCGAGCACTCGGTCTTGCTGTCACTGGAAATGCTTTTCGCGTTCTCCAACAACCTCGCGAAGCACAAAAGTATCTTGACTATGCTCGCAAGTCGCAAGACACCGGAACAGGATTACCCTCTTTAGAAGCGCAGCTTTCTTCGCTGGAGGCCTCTTTTCTCGCGTCAAACCTCGAGTTCGAGCGAGCAAGCCGCCTCCTAGAAGGGGCAGCTGACATTCTCGTGGAGCTACGGGAAGAGCAGACTCTGGCAAAAATCTACCTGCAAAGCGCATTCGTTTGCCGAGAGAGCGACAATGCACATCGCTCACTAGACTTCATAGACCAGGCGTTGCTTCTACTTGGGCCGAGCAGCGACCCCCGCCTTCTGATGAGCGCTCTCCACAATCGGATGTTGTGTAAAATCGACCTCGGTTTCGTTTACCCGGCTGAAGAAGAACTGCCTATTCTTGAGGAAGTAACTCGTCGGCATGGAGGACGACTGGATCAAATCAGATTAGCGTGGACTAAGGGTGAGTTGATGTTGAGGCAGGGACGTTTCGACAGCGCTGAAGGACTCTTCTTGTCGTCATATAGGGCCTTTCTGGGAGCTCGGACCCAAACGGACGCAGGTTTAGTCGCCTTAAGACTCGGTCACCTATATAAGCAGACCGGAAAGAAAGCTGATCTGCACGGGATCCTTCAGGAGGCCGTGGAGGTTTTTAGGACCTTGGGCGCCGCAAAACATCTACGCGAGGCGTATCATTTGCTGGCTTGAGCCAATGAAGCTTGGACAGCCCTTCCCTTGAAAGCCCCGGAGTACTGGTCTTCTTGTCACCGCCAACCAACAGCAACCTACGCCCAAATAGACCCCTCCCCCACCGTCTGACATGATTCACCCCGTGACCAGGCACCGGACAGCACGGACCCCGCAGGAATCGCACCAAGGCAGGAGAGGAGAGCCATGAGGCTCCAACTCCTGCAAATCTGGCGGGCGTTCCACTCCAGCTACTGGTTTCTCCCCAGCCTGATGGCGGTGTTGTCGGTGGTGGCGGCGTTTGGGGCGTTGTTGGTGGATCGGCATCTGATTCCGCCGTTTGAGACGCCACCGTTCTGGTTGGTGGCGCCGGGGCCGGATGCGGCGCGGGCGGTGTTGGCGACCATTGCGGGGTCGATGATCACCGTGGCGGGGGTCGCCTTCTCCATCGTCATCGTGGCGCTCACCGTGGCCTCGTCGCAGTTTGGGCCGCGGCTGCTCTCGCCGTTCTTGCAGGACACCGGCAACCAGGTCACCCTGGGCACCTTCGTCAGCGTCTTCCTCTACTGCCTCATCGTCTTGCTGCATCTGCCCGCCACCGGCAGCGGCGATCCCCTACCCCATCTGTCGGTGCTGCTGGCGGTGATCTCGGCGGTGATCAGTCTGGGGGTGCTGATCTTCTTCTTCGACCATATTTCCGCCTCCCTCCAGGCCGGGGCTGTGGTGCTCGAATCCCGGCAGGAGCTGGAGCGGGTGCTCAAGGATCAATATCCGGAGGAACGGCCCCAGGGAACCGTGGGGGACTGGCCGGACTTCGAAGAACCCGCCAGCCCAGTCGTGGCGCGGCGCAACGGCTACGTCAGCCGGATCGACGAGATGGGGTTGGTGGGGCTGGCGCAGAAATTTGATCTGCGGTTGCGCATGGAGGTGCCGGTGGGGACCTTTGTGCTCAAAGGCCAGCCACTGGCCAGCGTGTCCCCCGCCGAGCGGGCCAGCGAGGAGATCTGCCACCGGGCTCAGGCCTATTGGGTGGTGGTGCGGCTGCGGGAGCAGAGTGAGGATCTGGCGCTGGCGGTGGATCGGCTGGCGGAGATGGCGGTGCGGGCGTTGTCGCCGGGGATCAACGATCCCTACACCGCCTGCGCCAGCATCGACCGGCTGGTGGCGGTCTTTGCCCAGGTCATCGCCCGACCGGAACCGGTGACGACCCTCCACGACGAGAACAACGCTCCCCGCCTGCTGCGCCGGCTGCTCTCCTTCGAACCGCTCCTGGCCCGCGCCTTCGACCCCATCCGCCGCTACGGCAGCGACGATCCCCAGGTGGTCGCCCAGCTGCTGGAAGGGACCCGGCGGCTGCGGCAGCTGGCGGAGCGGGACGAGCTGCGGGGGCATCTCGACGACCTCATCGCCGTGCTGCGCCAGACTGCCGAGTCCAACTTCGACCTCGAGCGGGACCGCCGCACTGCCCTCGGCGAGACCAGCCTCAGTGAGCAGCAGATCGTCAAGCCGACGGCTAGCAGCGCCGAGGCCTGAACGGATTCCGGCTAGGCCCCGCCCCGGGATCAATCCCGGGGCTACCTAGGACACCGCCGGATGAATCCGGCTCCCAGAACCCCGAGCCACCAGTCTTGCCTTCCGGAGCCGGCGGAGCCGGCGGTATGTGGGTAGCCCGGGGATTGGATCCCCGGGCGGAGGTGCTGACACTCCCGTGACTTCCTACTCCACTCAACCTCTCTGCCACCACTCCCGTCCTTCCCGGGTAGGTGGGAATGATCCAGTTTGAGGTGCTCGCAAATAGGGAAGATCGGCCCTCAACTTGTTCAACCAAATTTCAGGCCAGCACACCACCGTACCGAAAGCCCCTCAACCCTCCCGCTGGAGCGGATTGACCCAACGCAATGAGGGAAAACGCGCGAAATCGCTGTCGGCGCTGCACAACACCAGGCCGTGCTCCAAGGCCAGCGCCGCCAGGTGAGCGTCCGGCAGGAGAGTAGCCCGGTGGACCACGCCGGTGGCGAGGATCTCCCCCAGAATCTCCGCATGGCGGGCGCTGGGTAGGGGGATCCAGGCGCTGCTGGCGTCCAACCAGCGCTCGACCTGCTTCCAGGCGTCCGCCACGGTTAGCGGCCGCTCGAAGACCCGTGGATTGGAGACCAACCGGGCGAAGGCCAGGAGCGACGGCCACGGCAAGCCGACCTGGCTGCTGCCGCTCAACTGCTCATCCAGCCACTGGCGGGCCGCCTCGTGCTGCGGCAAGCCCTCCACGTGGGCGTAGACCAGCAGATTGGCGTCGACGAGAATCATCGGAAATCGTCGCCCTCCGCCAGAGCCAGCGCCTCCGCCACGTCGGCCAGATCGCCGATGAGGCACGGGCCTAGGGATACGGTATCGGTCTTGAAGGGCGCGGAGTCCTCCGGCGGATGTTCCAGCACCCGCAGGCCCTCCCGCAGAGCTTCGTTGACAAGCTTCTTCATGGTCATTTCCCTCTCTTTGCGCAAACGTTCCAGGGTCACCGCCACGTCCTGATCCAGGGTCAAGGTGGTTCTCATGCATCAAATCATACTCCTTTTGATGTCTTGATGTCCAGGTAGGCCCGCAGCCACTCTGCCGGCCTTTACCCCTTTCAAGAGGCCAAAAGACCGCCCCATCGCACACTTGCGTTAAGAATTCGTTCCATCGGAGGCCCCGGGCTTCCCCACTTTGCCCGGATGCACTACCCTCGACTCGACGGGAGGACGGAGAATTACAGGCCTGTCCGCGGTACCTTTCCGCGGGCGTCACCCCCCGGAAACCACCCGGATTCCAAAGATCCGAGGAGAGACATGTCGCAACGCTTTGACGTCTTGGCCATGGTCCTCGCCGGCGGCGAAGGACGCCGGCTGCTTCCCCTGACCCAGGAGCGGGCCAAGCCGGCGGTGCCCTTCGGTGCCAAATACCGGCTCATCGACATCGTGCTGTCGAGCCTGGTGAACTCCGGACTGCGCAAGATCGTGGTGCTCACCCAATACCTGAGCCACAGCCTGGACCGCCACCTGGCTCAGACCTGGCGCCTCTCTCCCCTGCTGGGCAATTACGTGGTGACAGTGCCGGCGCAGATGCGCACCGGTCCCCGCTGGTTCGCCGGCTCCGCCGACGCCATATACCAGAACCTCAACATCTTGGGGGACGAGCGGCCGGAGTACGTGGCGGTCTTCGGCGCCGACCACATCTACCGCATGGACATCATGCCCATGCTCGAGCAGCACGCCGCCACCGGCGCCGGCGTCACCGTGGCGGGGATTCCGGTGCCGCTGGAGGAAGCCCGGGCCTTTGGTGTCATCGGGGCCAGCGACGACGGCTCGATCCACGACTTCGTGGAAAAGCCCGACGACCCTCCACCCATGCCCGGACAGCCGGAAATGGCCTTCGCCTCCATGGGCAATTACATCTTCAACGCGGATGTTCTGCGGCGGGTGGTCACCGAGGACCACGAGGACGAAGATTCGAAGAACGACATCGGCCGCGACATCATCCCCAAGCTGGTGGCGGAAGGACGAGCCTATGTTTATGACTTCGGGTCGAACCGGGTGCCCGGCCAGCCGGAGCGCGAGCGGGGCTATTGGCGGGATGTGGGAACTCTCGACGCCTACTACCAGGCGTCCATGGACTTGGTGGCGGCCAACCCCACCTTCGACCTCTACAACCGCCGGTGGCCGATCCTCTCCTGGCAATACCCGGACCCGCCGGCGAAATTCGTCCACGAAGGAGCGGAGCGCACGGGGCGGGCGCTCAACTCGCTGGTGGCCGGTGGCGTGGTGATCTCCGGCGGCACGGTGCGCCGCTCGGTGCTCTCCCCCCGGGTGCGGATCAACTCCTTTGCTGAAGTGGAGGACAGCGTACTTCTGGACAGCGTCGACGTCGGCCGCGGAGCGGTGGTGCGGCGGGCGGTGATCGACAAGAACGTCCGGATTCCCGCCGGCGCCCGCATCGGCGTCGACCTGGAAGAGGATCGCCAGCGCTTCACCATCTCCGATGACGGCGTGGTGGTGGTGGCCAAGGGGACGGTCATCGAATAAGAGCCCCTGGAACACCCCTTGCACCTTCTCTACTCCCAGGGCAGCGCTCGAGGCCGGGCAATCGCCGAAACAGGCCGAATGAGCGCCTCTCGCCCCAAGGAAGGAGCAAGACCATGCTACGAATCGACAGATGGGATTGTAAGAACTGCGGACGGCAGTTTCAGGCAACCCTGGCGTTGCTGCTCATCACCCTGCTCACCGCCGGCTGCTCGGTGATCCAGCAGGAGCGTCAGCCCTACACCACCCAGCGTGACAAGACCGCCAAGGGAGCGGGCATCGGCGCCGCCGCCGGTGCCGCCGCGGCGGTGCTCGACGGCAAGCGGGAAGCCGACGAGATCCTCGCCGGCGCTGCCATCGGTGCCGCCATCGGCGGCGGCGTGGGCTTCTACATGGATCGCCAGGAAGAGAAGTTGGCGCGCATCCCCGGCACCCAGGTCGAGCGCGTGAGCGAGGACACCCTCCTGGTGCACTTCGACGACGAGATCCTCTTCGACCTCGATTCGGCGGTCCTCGGCGGCTCCGGCCGCTCCACCACCGCCGGCTTGGCGGACGTGCTCCACGAGTTCCGTAAGACCGCCGTGGTGATTCAGGGCCATACCGACGCCACCGGTAGCGAGGAGCACAATCAGGATCTTTCCGAACGTCGTGCCGAAGCGGTGCGCAATGCTCTCATCGGCCGCGGCATCGATCCGGATCGCATGACCGCCGTGGGCTATGGCGAGAGTGCTCCGGTGGCCAGCAACGACACCGAGTCCGGCCGCCAGCTCAACCGCCGGGTGGATGTGCTGATCAAGGCCCGCGCCAAGTAGTCCGTAACACCCCAAGAAGATCACTTCGCTTGACCCGCGTTGTTCCTCCGGGAGCCGCGGGTTCTTTTGTGTCCGCAGCTTCCGGGGCTCGGGCCCTGACCGGGGCTGCCGCCCCTGCCTCCCGAGGGGATCCGGTGCTACCATCCGGGTAGGCATTTTTTTCACAATCTTCGGCGGATTTCCGCCGGCCACTTACCGAGGGTCATGCGCTACGACACCGGCATTCTCCTGGGCCAGGGCGGTATGGGCGAGGTCTACAAGGCCTGGGATCCGACCTTGGAGCGCGCGGTAGCGCTCAAGATCCTCCACAGCTACAGCGCAGACTCCGCCCGGCGGCTGCTGAGGGAGGCCCGCGCCCAGGCGAGCCTCGACCATCCCAACATCTGCCGGGTCTACGAGGTCGGTGAAGACCCGGACCAGCTGTACATCGCCATGCAGTACATCGAGGGGGAGACCCTCGATCAGGTGGCGCCGCGGATGACTTTGGAGGAGCAGGTGCGGGTGGTGGCGCAGGTGGCGGAGGCCATCCACGCCGCCCACCGCACCGGCCTGATCCACCGCGATCTGAAGCCCGCCAACATCCTGGTGGAAGAGACCGCCGACGCCGAGCGCTGGAAGCCCTATGTGGTGGACTTCGGCCTCGTCCACCAGCAGGACGGCACCGCCCTCACCGCCGACGGTGCGGTGCTGGGCACGCCACCGTATATGGCCCCGGAGCAGGCCCAGGGGGTGGTGGGAGCGGTGGACCGGCGCAGCGACGTCTACTCCCTCGGAGCCACCCTCTACCAGCTGGTCACCGGCGAGCCGGTGTTCTCCGGCAGCCCCATGGACCTGGTCCTCTCCACCCTCCACCGGGAACCTTTACACCCCCGCCGCCTCCGGCCCCAGCTGCCGGCGGATCTAGCCACCATCATCCTCCACTGTCTGGAGAAAGAACCGCGGCGCCGCTATCCCTCGGCCCGGGCGCTGGCGGAGGATCTGCGCCGTTTTCTCGACGGCGAGCCCATCCTCGCCCACCCTCCGTCCTGGGCGTACCGGACCTTCAAGATCGTGCGCAAGCACCGGTTGCTGGCGGCGGTGGTAGCGGTGGCGACGCTGCTGGTGGTGAGCCTCGCCGGGGTCGCTCTCCACACCCGCTGGCAGGCCGCCCGGCGGGCGGAGCTGGCTCAACGGTTTACCGCCGAGGTCAAAGACGTGGAATGGTTGATGCGCGCCGCCCGCATGAGCCCCCGCCACGACATCCGCGAGCAGCGCCGAGAGGTCGCTCGGAGGATGGACGTCTTAGAAGAGCAAGCTTCGGACCTCGGAAGTGCGGCCCGGGCACCGGCGAGCTACGCCGTGGGCCGGGGCTACTTGGTGTTGGGAGATCTGGACCAGGCGCAGGACTATCTGACCGCGGCCTGGGAGGCGGGCTACCGAGCCCCGGAGGCCGCCTACGCCCTGGGGTTGGTCTACGGCCGCCGATATCAGCAGGAGCTGACGGCGCTCCGGGGAATCGGCGACCGGACGGCCCGGGAGCAGGCCCGCCAACGAGCCCAAGAGACCCTCCGAGAGCCGGCTCTGCAGTTGTTGGCGGCGAGCCGCGGAGCTGCGTCGGCGGTGCCCCAATATCTGGAAGGCCTGATCGCCTTTTACGAAGAGGACTCGGAGGCGAGCCTGGCCGCCGCCGCCCAGGCTCTCGAGGCGGCACCGTGGCTCTACGAAGCGGAGATCCTGCGTGGCGACGTCTTCGCCCACGCCGCCAACGGCTACCGCGACGTAGGCAACCGGGAGTCCGCCGAACAGGCCTATGCTTCCGCAGCCGAGGCCTATGAGCGCGCCACCACCATCGCCGCCAGCGATGTCACCGCTTACTTGCAGCACTGCTCGGCGCGGGTGCATCGGCTGGAGATGGAGCTTTATGGCCGAGGAGAGGCCTTGGAGGAGAGATTTCACCAGGGATTGGCAACCTGCCGCCTGGGTTTGGAGGTCGACCCGGAGCACCCCGGCATCCTGCTCGAGATATCCACCCTCTGGCAGGCCCGAGCTCGCACCGCCGCAACCACCGGCGAGGAAACCGGTCCGATGTGGCGCGAAGCCCTGCAAGCGGCTCATCGGGTGTTGGAGATCGAGCCTGAGAATCCCACCGCCTGGCATTCGAAAGCCGCCATTCTCAGCGAGCGGGCACGGATGCGGGCGGAGCAGGGCGAGGATCCGGAGGACGACTTCCTGCAGGCCCTGGAGGCCGCCCGCCAGGGAGCGGCCCGTGCGCCGGATCCGGTCCAGCTGCTGAACGAGCTGGGAATCATCCAACTTCGCCGAGCCGGCTATCGCCTGTCCCAGGGCATCGATCCGCGGCAGGGTCTGGAGGACGCGGTGGCGGCTTTTCATCAAGCCATCGAGCTGAGCCCCGACTACGGCTACGCCTTCAACAACCTGGGCCGAGCCCACGCCACCCTGGCTCGCTATCAGAGCACTCGGGGGGAAGATCCCCGCGCCAGCCTGCAGCGCTCCGCGGACGCCTATCGCCGAGCAGTGGAGATCAATCCCGAGAATGCCGTCGCCTGGAACAATCTCGGGGTCACCCTCATCGACCGAGGGGAGGCGGCGCTGGATCGCGGCGACGATCCCCGGCCGGATTTGGAGCAGGCGGAGGAGAGTCTGCGGCGCTGCCAGCAGATCAACCCGGAGCACGGCCCCTCCTTCAACAACCTGGGTTTGAGCGCCATCTACCGCGCCCGCTACCTGGTCCAACGGGGCGAAGACCCTTCGGAGGCCCTGGCCGCGGCGGTGCCTGCACTCGAGGAAACCGTGCGCTTGTACCCCACCGCCTTCCAGCCCCACGTCAATCTGGGGCGGGTGGAAGTGGAACGAGCGAGGTATTTGGAGCTCCGAGGAGAAGATCCCGAACCGGTCCTACTGCAAGCCCGCCGCCACTACCTGGAGGCATTGGAGCGCAATCCGCGACAGACCGCGTCGCTGGCGGAGCTGGCAGACGTCCTGCTGACCCTCGCTCGGCACTACCGGGAGGCAGGGAAGGTGTCCTCCCCATTGGGCTCCCCAGAGGAGCTGCTGGCACGGGCGCAGCGGCGGGCGGAAGCGGCGCTGGAGGTTTCGCCGAAGCACGTCCGGGGGCTTACCGTCCGAGCCGGCATCGCCCTGGAGCAAGCCCGGTGGGCCCGGGAAAGCGGTGCGCCGGACACTCAGAAACTGCGGACCGCCAAGGCCGACGTGCGCCGTGCCTTGGCGGTCCGCCCGGTGGACGCCGACGCCGCGGTGAGAATGGCCCGTTGGGGGCAGCTGGTCGCGGAACCGGAAGCCCTGCTCCAAGCTCTGGAGGAGCTTCGCCCCGCCGTGGAGCACAACCCCCGCCATCCCCACCTGCTGGTGGCCCGCGACCAGCTGTTGCAGACTCTCCGCTCTACAGGCAGAGCTCCGCCAGAGTGGGCGGCTGAGAGCCATCGCTGAGGATCAGCAGGTCTAGCAGCGGGAAACGCTGCCCCGGCCGGGAGGCGATCACCAACTCGTAGGTCTTCCCCGCCTCCAGATTGAGCAGGGTCGGCGGCGCCGACTGGGTAGCGTCGTAGAGGCTGCCGAGGGTCAGCTGGCCGGAGGGCACCATGGACAGGGCGATCTTGTAATTCACCACCGTCGTTCCGCCTTCCCTCACCGTCACGTCGGCCCGGGAGGCGTTGAGCTCCGGCGTGCCATAGACGGCGTAGAGCTGGTAGCTCGACGAGGTCGACGGCACCCGGAAGCGCACCTTCAACTCCCCTGGGGCACCGGGGTTGGAGATGCCCACCACCTGGGCGTTGGAAGCGCCGGAGAAGCTCTGGGCCGACAGGCCTTGGAGCTCCCCTGCCTCCGCTTCCATCACCAGATGATGGGGATCACCTTGGAAGGCTCGGGTGATGTTGAGCAGGAAGTCGTCGCTCCCCGTGGTGGTGGTCACGGTGCCCTGCAGCGGTCCGCAGAGCCCGGAAGCGTTGACGGTCCGGGTGACGTTGACCCGGGTACCGCTGGGGCCGGTATCCACCAGAGCGTTGCTCAGCAGCTGGGGCACGGTGACCGTGGTGCCGCTGGCGGCGCTTCCCAGGTTGAGGCCATAGAGGGAAAGAGTGGTGGAACCGTTGGTGGTGTCGTCCAGGCTCCAAGGATCCACCAGATCCACCTGGGGCTGCAGCTGTCCGCTGTCCGCCGTGACGGTGAACTGCACCTGCTGCGGTGCCGGGCAGCTCAAGTCCGCCGGATAGCCGTCGGGCTTGAGGCAAGGGATCACCTCCACGGTGTAGGCGCCGGGTTGCAGGGCTCCCGGGAAGAGAGCCAGAGCGGTGTCGCTGCCGGGGGCCGCCAGGGGCGGAGTGAAGAGGTAGTGCTGGTTTTCGATCAGCTGACCCTGGGGGCCGCTCACCAGGCGCAGCCGAGGCTGGGTGCCGTAGGTGGCGCGGGCTCCCGAAGCGGGCAGGTCGACGGTGGCCAGCCACTCCCAATTACTGCTGGCATCTGAGAAGGAAGCCTGCATCTGGGTGACCGCCGGAGCCCCTTCCGGCGCCCGCAGCTCGATGGGAATCTTCACGCTGCCGGCCAGAGACCGCCGCAGCGTCGGGAAGGCTCCGCGGATCTCCAGGTCCCGGGTGGTGCCGTAGAGGGAGGGGTCGGCACGGCGCCAATGGGCTCGAACCCGCACGCTCTCTCCCACCGCCGCCAAGATCGGATCGGCCAGGCCGGCGCCGGTGCTCGGATCGTGGAAGGAGAAGTCCACCCCGTTCTCCACAGGCCAGGGCAGCTCCGTCAGCTCTACCGCTCCGGCGCCACCGCCGAGGCTGGTGAGCTCAATGTCCCACTCCAAGGTCTCTCCGGGATAGAGGCGGTCATCGTGCCCGCCGACGGAGGTCACCGCCAGGTTGCCGTTTCCGGCGACGGAGTCGCGGATGCGCACTTCCAGGCGCACGTCGGAGAAATAGGCTCCCACTCGATAGTCCCCGTTGAGGGCCTGCACCGCCGGATCCGGGTGCTGATCGGTGCAGGGAACGCAGGGATCCAGGTCGTGGGCCATGGCCAGGACCATGGGAAAGCGGGGCATGCCGCGTTGGAGCACCGTCTCCAAATCGCTGATCGCCACCGGCACTCCTCCCCCACCACCGCGGGTGTTGGCAAGGGGACCGAAGAAGTAACCCTGGCCGTCCACCGACGCCGTTCGGGCACCAGAGGCGGCGCGGGAATCCCAGGTGCTGAGGGTCATGCTGCCGCCGGGCACCGTCAGGTCCACCGCCGAATAAGGCACCTTCACCAGGTCGATCCACGGAGCGTCGATCTTCTCCACTTGCTGGTCCACGTAGGGCAGCAGCTGGTAGGCGACGACATTCTCCGGTGCCGCCGCCACCGATCCCGGCGGCACGCCGTAGGTTTGGGCGTAGCCCACGGCGACCTCGACGATCTCCCAGCTCGGCAGAGCGTCGAGCTCCTGCTTGAGCTGCCTCATGCCCTCGAAGCCCATCAAGACCCGAAAGATATAACCATCGCCCCGACCGGCGACGAGACGGGTGCCCCAGGTGCCGGTGCCGCCGGGAAAGGCGTGCCGCCACCAAAAGGTCAGGACTCCGGTGGTGCCGGGGCCCGCGGCCTTGCCCCGACGCAGGTTGGGGGCGAAGAAGCGGCTGGACTCCAGGGTTTGGCGAGCGGTGAGCTCGAAGGCGGCGGTGAGAGCAGCGCTGCCGGCTCCCACTGAAGGAACGCCGGAGGCCTCGGGGGCCAGGCGGAAGGCATGCTCCACCGTGCCGCTGTCGAGCCAATTCTGTAGATCCGAACGCCATTCCGCCGGAGCGGGAGCGGGCTCCTGCCCATCTTCCAGAACCAGGGCCGCAGAGTGGTCCAACAGCTGCTGGTCGGCGATGCCGGGGTCGCTGACCACGGAGATCAAAAACTCCTCCGTAGCCTCGCCCAAGTAGAGGGGAATCTCGTCGAAACCCTCGCCCCCCTGACTCGCCCGCTCCTCCACCGCCTGGAGGAGGGACCCGGGGATCTCCAGGTGCGCCTCCAGGAGGAAAGTCTCCACCTGCTCCGGCGTCACGGCAAAGTTCCACTGGGAGAGCTGCATTTCAAGACTCAGAGCGCCGCGGCGCACCTGGGCGAGGAGGTCGAGGCCGGGATAGAGGTCCGGGTAGAGCACCGCATTGGGATGCTCCTCCGAAGGCGCTCCCCATGATGGCTGGGCATTCCCCAGGTCAACCACCGCACCGGAGTGCAGCCGAGCCCGTAGCATCCCGGGACGCCAACGAACGCCCAGCTCCGGCCCCAGCTCCACGGGCTCGCCGTCTCCCAGCACCTCGGGCAGCCGGATGGGAAAAGAGTTGGTGAAGTTGACCCAGCCGTCCTCCCTCACCAGGGTCGGATCGATGACCTCCAGGCCATCGGCGCCGGGAGGCTGGAAATGAAGCGGCTCGACGCCCAGGTGCAGGGTCCGGGAGTCGTCGTCGTGGAGGAAGGTTTTGGAGAAGATCTGACGTTCCTCTACCAGCTCCTGGCGCTCTTCCTCGGCGGTCAGATCCACCGAGACGAGGAGAGACATCGCCAGCAGTAGCGGGCAGAGGATGACTCGAAGGCGATGGAACACTCGGTTACGGGACATGGGAACTTTCCTTTCTATCAATGACATGGATGAATCGGTTGGTGGTCTCAGAGACAGAGCTCCGCCAGCGTCGGCGGCATCGAGCCGTCGCTGAGCACGAAGAGGTCGAAGAGGGGGTAGCGCTGGCCCGCCCGCGAGGCGATCTCCAGCTCGTAGGTCTTTCCCGCCTCCAGGGTCAGCAAGGTCGGCGGCGCCGACTGGGTGGCGTCGTGAAGCACCCGCAGGCTGCGCTGGCCGGCGGCCACCATGGGGAGGGCGATCTTGAAATAGCTCACCACGTTGCCCGATTCCCGGATGGTCAAGTCGGCCCGGGAGGCATTGAGCTCCGGCGTGCCGTAGACGGTGTAGAGCTGGTAGCTCGAGGACGTCGCCGGCACCTGGAAGCGCAGCTTCAGATTGCCCGGTGCTCCGGAGGCGGCGATGGCCACCACTTCTCCACCGGAGGCGCCGGTCATGCTCTGGGTGGTCAGGCCGTTGAGCTGGGCGCCCTCGGCTTCGGTGACCCAGTGGTTGGGGCTCCCGGCGAAGGGCTTGGTGACGTTGAAGGTCGCCGTCGCGGTGCCACCGGAGGTGGTCAGGGAGAGCTGCCGCGGACCGCAGACGGTACCGCCGGTCAGGGTCACCGGCAGGTTCACCTGGGTGGCGGACGAGCCGGCGGCGGGGCTGGCGCCGGCCACCACCTGGGGAATGGTCACGCTGGTACCGCTCCCGCCGCCGAGGTCGGCGCCAAAGACCGACACCGTCACCGTGCCGCCGCTGGGATCGTCGACACTCCAAGGAGCCACGAAGTCGATGCTCGGCTGGGGGCTGCCGGACGACGAATTAGCGTAGATCTCGAAGTTCAAGCTCTGGGCATTCCCGCAGTGAAGCTGGGCCCCTAGAGTGTCGGGGAGCACGCAGGGGATGAGATCCACCGTGTACATCCCCGGCTTGAATTGATCCGGGTAGATGTACACCGTGCCGTCGTTGCCCGGGGTGGCGGTGCTGGCATCCCAATGCACGCCGTATTGCAGGCTGGAGGTGGAGCCGCTCTGGTGATTGAGCCGCGCCTGACCCCAGGCGACGGCGCGGGTCTGGGCCGGCAGCTGGATGCCGGCGAGACTCATGGGACTGCTGATGTCGTCCGGTAACTGCTGGTTGATGGTGGAGAACGTCGGCTGGCCTTCCGGCGCCTTGAGGATGATGGGGATCTTCACCTCACCGACCTGCATGCCCTGGCCCTGGGTGAAATAGCCGTCGACCAAGAGATCCTGGGTCTTGCCGTAGAGCTTGGGCTGGTCCCACTGCCAGGTGGCCCGCACCCGTACCTTGTCGCCTACGTTGCTGAGCTTCGGCGACTGCAGCACCGTCGACGGATTGGCGGCATCGCGGAAAGAGAAGACCACCCCGTCGGAAGCAGGCCAGGAACGCTGGTGGAGCTCCAGATCGCCGCCGCCGTTCTTGGCGGTGAGCTCCAGTTCCCACTCCAGGGACTCCCCCGGATAGAGCTGGTCGTTGTGCCCTCCCACTGAGTTGGCGGTCACCGTCGCCTCGGGACCGGTGCTGGTGGTCAGCAGGTGGATGGCGAGGCCCGGAGCGTCTCCAAAGGAAGCCCCCACTCGATAGTCCCCATTGAGGGCCTGTACCGCCGGGTCGGGATGATTGCTGGTGCACAGAGTGCACGAAGTGCTGTCCTGGGGCAGGGCACCGATGGCCGCGAAGAAGGGGTGTTGGTTTTGGATCAGGCGCAGAGCGTCCACCACCGCCCGGGGCGTCGTGGCCCCCGCATCCAGGTTCGACAGAGGCCCCTGCAGGTTCCCGAGGTGCAGGCTCCAGCCGGCACCGGCGCCGGTGTGCCAGGTGCCGACGGTGATGCTGCCGCCGTTGACCGCCAGAGCAGCCTCGTTGTAGGGCCGGTCCAGCATCACGGCCCAATCCTTCGACTCGAAGGGCGCTGCATACTTGCCGATTTGAAAGGTCGAAGACCACGGTGGGGCGTAGAGGGCCAGTCCCTCGTAGTCCAGAGCCACCACGCCACCGGATGGCAGGCCGAAGGACTGGGGCAGCACCACGCTCAATCCTCCGAGGTGGGCCCCAGGGATGTTCTGGGTCTTCTGCCGCACGTCGTGCAGGCCGTAGAAGAGGTTCATGGAACGGTGGACCACCCCGTCTCCCTTACCGGTGTCGAAACCCTTCCACACCCGCTGGTATTTGGGACCGCTGGGGGTCTCGGTGCGGCTCATGCTCTGAGCGTCCCAAAGGGCCCAATTGGTGCGGGAGATGCTGTCCAGACCGGCGAAGTAGAAGGTCTTCTCCACCCAGGTCCGGCGGGTGAATTTGAAACTGGCGGTGAGCGCCGCGGAGCTGGACGAGCTCCCCTGCCAGCCGCTGAGCACCGGATCGAAGAAGGAGCCCGGGAGGTAGACGCGCAGAACACCATCCTCGAGCCAGTCGAAGAAGCTCGAGCGCCAATGGGCCGGGGCCTCGCCGGGACGGCCTTCCTCGTTGGCGCTCAGCGCCTCGGCATGCTCTTCGAGCTGCGGAGCGGAAATCCCGGGGTTGGCCACCACGGCGATGACGTACTCGTCCCCCGACCGTCCCAAGGACAGGGGAATCTGCTCGGCGGTGACGCCCTCCTGGAGGCGATCCTGTGCGGATTCCAGGAGCTCCGGCGCGATGTCCATGGCGAGGTCGATGTAGGCGTCGAAGAGCTGCTCCGGCGCCAGCTCGAAGGTCCAATCCACGAGCTCCAGGAAGACCCTCAGCTCTCCCCCGCGCACCGCCAGGGTCACGTCGATCCCCGGATAGAGGCCGCTGTAGAGGACGCCGTTGGCGATGTCCTCGGAGGTCTCCCCCACGGCCGGCTGAGGATCTGCCAGCAGCACCTCGCCACCGGATTGGAGGCGGGCCATCAGCGGCCCGGGAACCCACTGAGCCCCGAAGTCGGCCCCCAGTCGTACCGCCTCGCCGCTCCCCAGGAATCTGGGTAGCTCCACCGGAAAAGAGTTCTGAGTGTTGATCCAGCTCTCCTCCCCGGCGTCCAGGGTGGCGTCGATCTCCTCCATGGGCTCGCCTTCCGTGGCCTGGTAATGCAGCGGCTCGCTGCCCAGGATCATGGTCAGGGAGCCATCGGTATTCTCGAAGGTCTTGGTGTAGACGGTGCGTTCTTCGACCATCTCCATGGACTCCTCCGCCACCGCCCCATCGGCGGCCAGCAGGAGCAGAACGAGGGCGCAAAGCAGCGCGGTCAGATGGCGAGCGCGGCCTCCGATGTCGAGGCGCGAGGACTCTGCAGTGGACGGAGCGGGACGTTTCATGACGGATCCTTTCGTCGGTCGATCCAAGGGTTGATGTGCGGGAGGACGGGGTATTTCCAGAATGGAGATCACAAACACAGCTCGTTCAGGGTCGGCGGCAAGGAGCCGTCGCTGAGCACTAGAAGGTCGAAGAGGGGATACCGCTGGCCCGCCCGGGAGGCGATTTCCAGCTCGTAGGTCTTCCCCGCTTCCAGAGTCAGGAGGGTCGGGGGGGAGCTTTGGGTCGCGTCGTAGAGCACCCGCAGGGCGGTCTTGCCGGCGGGCACCATGGGCAGGGCGATCTTGAAATAGCTCACCGTATTGCCGGCTTCACGGATCGTCAGGTCGGCCCGCGAGGCGTTGGGCTCGGGACTGCCGTAGACGGCGTAGAGCTGGTAGCTCGACGAAGTCGCCGGCACCTGGAAACGCAGCTTCAGATTGCCCGGGGCCCCGGCGGCGGCGATGGCCACCACTTGCCCACCGGAAGCACCGCTCAGGCTCTGAGCCTTGATGCCGTTGAGCTCCGCTCCTTCGGCCTCGGTGACCCAGTGGTTGGGGCTCCCGGCGAAGGGCTTGGTGACGTTGAAGGTCGCCGTGGCGGTGCCGCCGGCGGTGGTCAGGGAGAGCTGCCGGGGTCCGCAAACGGAGCCGCCGGATAGGCTCACCGCTACGTCCACCTGGGAAGCGCTAGAGCCGGCGGCGGGGCCGGCGTTGCTCACCACCTGGGGAATGCTCACGGTGGTGCCGCTGCTGCCGCCACCGAGGTCGCTACCGTGAACGGAAACCGTCACGTTCCCTCCGCTGGGATCGTCGACGCTCCAGGGGGCGACGAGGTCGATCACCGGCTTGGGAGTGGACGGGGTGGAGGCCGCTCGGATCTCGAAGCTCAGGCTCTGGGCGCTGCCGCAGTGCAGCGGCGCGGGCATGCAGTCCGGCAACAGGCAGGGATCGATCTCGACGGT
>JAXHTF010000090.1 GCA_034211275.1 Acidobacteriota bacterium | reverse complement strand
GAAATCTTCGAAGTCGAACTCCGCGAAAGCTGATTCCAGATCGTCTTCCTCGACCTGCGCCAGCGGGAAGTCGGCGGGGAGATCGCCTGCACCTGCTCTGGCGCACCACGGCGGAGGTCGCAAAGGAGACCCTGGACGGCCTCGCCGACGACTTCCTGGACGCCTTGCGAGCCCTGATCCGCCATTGTGAATCGCCGGAGGCCGGCGGCTTCTCCGCCGCCGACTTCCCGCTGGCGCAGGTCGAGGAAGACGATCTGGAATCAGCTTTCGCGGAGTTCGACTTCGAAGATTTCGATGAGTAACCGCCGCTCTCCGGAGCGGTTGGGAGACCGATAGCCTTGAGCAAGAAAAATATCGAGGATACCTACGCCCTGTCGCCCTTGCAGCAGGGCATGCTCTTCCACGAGGTGGACGAGCCGGGTGCCTATTTCGTCCAAATCACCTGCACCCTGCACGGCGAGATCGACCTGGATCTCTTCCGCAAGGCCTGGCAGCAGGTGTCGGACCGCACGCCGGTGCTGCGCTCCGCCTTCGTCTGGAAGACCACCAAGAAGCCCCTGCAGCTGGTGGGCCGGCGGGTGCGGGTGCCGTTCTCCTCGGAGGATTGGTCCGACCTGCCCCGGGACCAGCAGGAGCGCAAGCTCGAGGAGCTGCTGCGCGCCGACCGGGAGCAGGGCATCGAGCTCGGCCGGGCGCCGCTGATCCGCATCACCGCGGTGCGCCGGGCTGCCGACGAGGTCTTCTTCCTGTGGTCCCTGAGCCACCTGATCCTCGACGGCTGGTCCTATCCCATGGTGCTCGAGGAGGTCCTGGAGCATTACCAGGCCGCTGCCGCTGAGCGCCCGCCGCGGGTGGGCAAGCGCCGGCCCTTCCGGGATTACATCGGCTGGCTGCAGCGCCAGGACATGGCCGCTGCGGAGGCCTTCTGGCGCGAGCAGCTGGGGGACGTCACCGCTCCCACCTCTCTCGGCGTCGACCGCCACCAGAGCGCCGACCCCGACCACCGCGGCGACGGCCACGAGGAGACGGTGGAGCTGCCGGAGGAGCTCACCGCGGAGCTCAACGCCTTCACCCCGCGCCACCAGCTGACCCTCAACACCCTGGTGGAGGGCGCCTGGGCGCTGATGCTGGCCCGCTACAGCGGCGAGAAGAGCATCGTCTTCGGCGCCATCGGCTCCGGCCGGCCGGCGGATCTGCCGGGGGTGGAGGAGATGATCGGCCTCTTCCTCAACACCCTGCCGGTGCGCACCCGCATCGACGACCGTCAGCCGGTGCTGGAATGGCTGCGGGAGCTGCAGAGCCACCGCCTGCAGGCGCGGCAATACGAGTTCACACCGCTGGCCAAGATTCAGCAATGGAGCGGCGTCGGCGGCGGCCAGCCCCTGTTCGAAAGCTCCGTCTCCTTCCAGAGCTATCCCCTCGACGAATCCCTGGCGGAGGGCTCGGCGGAGCTGGCGGTATCCGATTTCAATATCGGGGAGGAGGCGAGCTTCCCGCTGCTGCTGGGCTCGATGCCCGGGCCGCGGCTGCCCCTCATCGTCGAATACCAGCGCAGCCGCTTCGACGACGCCACCATCCACCGCATGTTGGGCCATCTCCAGACCCTGCTGGCGGAGATCGCCGCCAAGCCCAACGCCACCGTCGGCGAGCTCTCGCTGGTCACCGCCGCGGAGCGCACGCAGCTGCTGGAGGAGTGGAGCGGCGAGCTCGGCTCCTATCCGGATCAGGACACCGTCCACAGCCTGGTCTTCGGGGCCGGCGAGGAGAACCCCCTAGCCCCGGCGGTGCTCTGCGGCGAGGTCACGCTGTCTCATGGCGAGCTGGCGGCGGCCTCGGCGGCGCTAGCGCGCAAGATCGTCGCCGCCGGCGCCACTCCCGGCACCTTGGTGGGGCTGTGCGTCCAGCGTTCCGAGCGCTTGGTGGTGGGCCTCATGGGCATCCTGCAGGCGGGCTGCGCCTACGTGCCCCTGGATCCCGCCTACCCGGCGGACCGCCTGGCCTACATGGTGGAGGATTCCTCCGCGCCGCTGGTGGTGACGGAGAAAGACGCCGTCGGCCAGCTTCCCGAAGCGACGGAGAAGATCCTGCTGGACGAGCTGATGGAGGAGGAGCCGGCGACGTTGGAGCCCGAGGTGGCTTTGCCCGACATCTCCCCGGACCAGCTGGCCTATGTTATCTACACCTCCGGCTCCACCGGCAAGCCCAAAGGCGTGATGATCTCCCACCGCATGGTGGTGCAGTACACGGTGGAGATGGTGCGGCAATTCGGTCTCGATGCCAGCGATCGGGTGCTGCAATTCGCCTCTCTCTCCTTCGACGTGGTGGTGGAGGAGGTCTATCCGGCGCTGGCGGCGGGGGCGGCGGTGGTGGTGCCGAGCCAGGATCTGCTGCTTTCGACGGCGGAGCTGGAGCGGGAGATCACCGACCACGGCGTCACCGGCTTGGAGCTGCCGGCGGCCTATTGGCAGGAGTGGGTCCACGCCATGGTGCAGGCCGGCCGCAAGCCGCCGGAGTCGCTGCGCTGGATCCTGGTGGGCTGCGAGAAACCTCAGCAGGAGCGCCTGGCCTCCTGGCGGCAGTGGGATATCCCCCTCTACATCGTCTTCGGCCTCACCGAGACCACCGTCACCTCCACCCTCTTCCGGCTGGAAGGAGAGGTCCCGGGGGAGCCACCGGTCGATCTCGACCTGCCCATCGGCAAGCCGGTGGTCAACAGCCGGGTGTGGGTCCTCGACGACCGCCTGGAGCCGGTGCCCGTCGGGGTCACCGGCCAGCTCTACATCGGCGGCCTGGGCGTTGGCCGCGGCTACCTCGGTCGCCCGGCCCTCACTGCCGAGCGCTTCGGCCCGGATCCGCTGAGCTCTGAAGAGGGAGCGCGCTGGTACCGCACCGGCGACCTGGCGCGCTGGCGGGAGAACGGCGACCTGGAATTCCTCGGCCGCATGGATCACCAGGTCAAGGTGCGCGGCTTCCGGGTGGAGCTGGGGGAGATCGAGCAGGCCCTGGGGGATCACCCCGGCGTCCGCGAGGCGGCGGTGGTGGCCCATACCCCGGCCACGTCCGGAGGGGCCGGCGGGACTCGCCTGGTGGGCTATGTGGTCTACGAAGAGAATGCAGACCTCGGCGCGGCGGATCTTCGCGCTTACCTCAAGGAGCGGCTGCCGGAGTACATGGTGCCCGCTTCGCTGGTGGAGCTGGGCTCGCTGCCCCTGACCCCCAACGGCAAGGTGGACCGCGACGCCCTGCCGGCGCCGGGCACCCTGAGCCGGGCCGGCGAGCAGGGCTACGAGCCGCCGCGCAACGACATCGAGAAGGCGCTGGCGGAGGTCTGGAGCGAGGTGCTGGGGGTGGAGAGCGTCGGCATTCACGACGATTTCTTCGAGCTCGGCGGCGATTCCATCCTGTCCATTCAGCTGACCACCCGGGCGCGCAAGGCCGGCGTTGAGATCAACCCCCGGCAGGTCTTCGAGAACCCCACCATCGCCGAGCTGGCGAAGGTCTCGGGGCAGGGCTCCAAGGTGGTGGCGGAGCAGGGGGAGGTCACCGGCGAGATGCCCCTGCTGCCGATCCAGCAGTGGTACTTCGGTCAGGAACCGGCGGACCCGAACCACTTCCAGCTGCCGGTGCTGCTGGCGCTCCAGGAGCGTTGGGAGGTGGAGCTGCTGGAGCCGGTGGTGGCGGCGCTGCTCGCCCACCACGATGCGCTCCGCACCCGCTTCGAACAGGGCTCCGACGGCTGGACGCAGGAGATGCTGCCGGTGCCGGAGGCCCATACCAGGGAAGACGGTACCGAGGAAGACGGCACCGAGGAAGCTTGGAGCGATCTGCTAGAGGTCCACGACCTCTCCGAACTTGACCGTGAGGCCCAGGACGCAGCGGTGGCGGAGCGCTCGGTGGCCCTCAAGGCCAGCCTCGACGTCGAGGCCGGCCGAGTCTTCCGCACCGCCCTCTTCGACCTCGGCTCGGACCGCCGGCAGCGGCTGCTGCTGGCAGCCCATCACCTGGTGGTGGACACGGTCTCCTTGCAGACCCTGGTGGGGGACCTGGTGGACGGCTACCGCCAGCTGGCGGGGGCAAAGGGTGCGGAGAAGACCGTCGAACTGGCCCCCAAAACCACCTCCATCAGCTATTGGGCGGAGCGCCTGAAGCAGCACGTGGAGGAGGGCGGCGTCGCCGCCGAGGAGAGCTATTGGCTGGCTCCGCAGCGCTCCCAAGCCCCGGCGCTGCCGGTGGATCATCCGGAGGCCGAAAACCTGGCCAGCGGTGAGGAGACCCTCTCCGCCCGTCTCTCCGCCGACCTCACCGCGCAGCTCCTGGGTCCGGCTCCCAAGGCTTACCGCATGGGGGTGCAGGAAGTGCTCCTCACCGCCGTCGCCCAGACGGTGGCGGGATGGCTCGGGGACAGCGCGGCCGAGAGCGAGGGAGGTCCGGTGCTGGTGGATCTGGAAGGCCACGGCCGCGAGGAGATCTTCGACGACGTCGACCTCTCCCGCACCGTCGGCTGGTTCGCCAGCCTCTACCCGGTGCTGCTGGACGTTCCCGCCTCTGCAGCGCCCCAGGAGGCGCTGCAGACCGCCAAGGAGCAGCTGCGGAGCCTTCCCGGCCGCGGTGGTCTCGGCTGGGGCCTGCTAGCGACCTACGGCTCCGAGGAGACCCGATCGGCTCTAGCCGCCCAGCCGGCGGCGCCGCTGCTCTTCAACTATGTCGGTCAGGTGGACCGCGGCATGGCCGGTGCCCTGCCCTTCGAGCTGGTGGCGGGGGACGGCGAGCTACCGGCGCCGCCGGAGGAGCGGCGGCCCCACCTGCTGGAGATCAACGCCGCCATCCACGACGGCGAGCTGGACGTCGCCTGGACCTACTCCACCGCCGTCCACGACGAGGCCACGGTGCGCCGGCTGGCGGATTCGTTGGTGGAGCGGCTGGCGGCGCTGGTGGAGCATTGTCTGTCCCCGGAGGCCGGCGGCTACACCCCGGCGGACTTTCCCCTGGCGGCCCTCAGCCAGCCGGAGATCGACGAGATCACCGCAGGCACCGGTCCGGTGGAGGACATCTACAGCCTCTCGCCGCTGCAGCAGGGCATGCTCTTCCACACCCTGCTGGACCCCGCCGGTGGCTTCTACATGGCCCAAAACGGCCACGTGGTGGAAGGACCGCTGGATCTCGACCTCTTCCGCCGCGCTTGGCAGGTGGTGGTGGACCGCCATCCGGCGCTGCGCACTTCCTTCCGCTGGGAAGGCCTGGACGAGCCGGTACAGGTGGTCTCCGCCTCCGGCGAGGTGGAAATTCAGGAAGAAGATTGGAGCGCCGAGAACGCCGACGAGCAGCAGCGCCTCCTCGACGCCTACCTGGAGCAGGACCGCCGCCGCAGCTTCGCCCTCGACGCCCCGCCGCCGCTGATGCGTTTCCTGGTAGCCAAGATCGCCCACCAGCGCTTCCGCATCGTCTGGAGCCTGCACCAGATCCTCTTCGACGGCTGGAGCGTCCACCTCATCTTCCCGGAGTTCGCCCAGGCGCTCTACAGCCTGTCCCGCGGCGTCCATCCCCAGCTGCCCCAGCTGCGCCCCTACAGCGACTACATCGCCTGGCTGCAGGAGCAGGACCGGTCCCGGGAGGAGGAGTATTGGCGCCGGGTGCTGGCGGGGATGGAAGAGGAGACGCCGCTGCCCTACGACCGCCCCGCCCGTGGACCGGGCTCCCGGCCCCGGGGCCACGACGAGCACACCTTCATCGTCGACGAGGGCACCTGGAATCGCCTCCAAGAGCGGGCGCGGAGCCTCAAGGTCACCGTCAACACGGTGGTGCAGGGTGCCTGGGCGCAGCTCCTGGGTCGCTACAGCCGCCGCCGGGACGTGGTCTTCGGCGCGGTGGTGGCGGGGCGTCCGCCGGAGCTCGAAGGCGTCGAGAATATGGTCGGGCTGTTCATCAACACCCTGCCGGTGCGCGCCACCTGGGAACGGTCGGAGGAGACGGTGGAGGAGTGGCTCCAGGCCCTGCAGGAAGTCCAGGGTGAGCTGCGCCAATACGAGCACTCGGCGCTGGCGGACGTCCAGCGCTGGGCCGGTCTGCCCTCGGAGCAGAGCCTGTTCCAGACCATGGTGGTCTTCCAGAACTACCTTGCCCACGACGCCGTCCAGGGCCAGGGCGGTGACCTGGGAGAGATCGCCATCGTCGACGTGGACGAGTCCCTGGAGCATTCCCATCTGCCCCTGGCGATGGTGGCCAACCCTCAGCAGCATCTGGCCCTTAGCCTGTCCTACGACACCTCCCGCTTCGACCGCAGCACCATCGAGCGTCTCTTCGGCCATCTCGAGCGGCTGCTGGACGAGCTCCCGGCGGATCCCCAACGGCCGGTGGCGGAAGTACCTATGCTCTCCGCGGCGGAACGGGAGCAGCTCAGCGCCTGGGGCCGCGGCGAGGAGCGGCCGGCCGATTCGACAGCTGGGGCGTTCACCTCCGTACCTCAGCGCGTAGCCCGCCAGGCGGAGGCTGCTCCCGACGCGCCGGCGGTGCGCGGCGGCGCCGAGGCGTGGAGCTTCGCCGAGCTGGCCAAGGGCACCGCAGCGGTGCGCACCGCCCTGCTGGCTCGGGGAGTGGAGAAGGGCACCCTGGTGGGCCTGTGCCTGCACCGCACGGCGGATCTACCGTCGGCGATGCTCGGCGTGCTGGAGGCCGGCTGCGCCTTCGTGCCGCTGGATCCGGACTACCCGGCGGAGCGCCTGGCCTACATGGTGGAGGACTCGGAGCTCTCCGTCGTCCTCGGCCACGGCAAGGCCCTGGACGGCCTGCCGGAAGATTTGCTCTCCGGCATCGACGTTCTGCGTCTTGAGGATCTGCCGGTGGAGGACTCGGCGGAGCCGGTGGCGGTGAGCGCCGACGACCTGGCCTATCTGATCTACACCTCCGGCACCACCGGCAAGCCCAAGGCGGTGATGGTGGAGCACAGCAACCTGGCCCACACCACCTCGGCGGCGCAGCAGCGCTTCGGCTGGGAGCCCGGGGATTTGATGCTCTGCCTGGCGTCCTACTCCTTCGACATCTTCCTCTTCGAATGCCTGATGCCCCTGGCCGGCGGCGCGGCGGTGGAGGTGGTGGGCCGGGAGGCGACCCTCGACCAGGACGCCCTGGCCGAGCACGTGGCCACGGCCACCCGCATCCACGGCGTTCCCACCCTGCTGCGGCAGGTGGTGGTGCACGCCAAGGAGCAGCAGCAGGCTACCTACGAGAAGGTGCGCACGGTCTTCGTCGGCGGCGACCGGGTGCCCGGGGATCTGGTCACCGAGCTGGAAGAAGTCTTCCCCCAGGCGAGCATCGAGGTGCTCTACGGTCCCACCGAGGCCACCATCATCTGCAGCCACGCCAGCCCGGAGCGCGGCGCCGAGCATTGGCGCAGCCTGCTGGGCCGCCCGCTGCCGGGGGTGGAGCTGCGCCTCCTGGGCCCCGACGGCCGGCCGGTGCCGGCGGGGGCTCCCGGCGAGCTCTTCATCGGCGGCGACGGGGTCACCCGAGGCTACCTGGGCCGCCAGGAGCTGACGGCGGAGCGCTTCGTCGAGCTGGAGGAGGGCTCCGGCGAGCGCTTCTACGCCAGTGGCGACTTGGCTCGGTGGATTCCCTCGGAGATCGATTCTTCGCAGGAGAACACTTCAGAAGGAAACACCGCCCAGCTGGAATTCCTCGGCCGCGCCGACGGCCAGGTCAAGGTCCGCGGCTTCCGGGTCGAGCTGGGAGAGGTGGAGACGGTGCTGCGCTCCCATCCGGCGCTGGAGGAAGCGGCGGTGGCGGCGGTGGACGACGGCGCCGCCTCCGGCGCCCGGCTGGTGGCCTACGCGGTGCCCGCCGGCGGCGAGTCCATGCCCGGGGCCGACGAGCTGCGCTCCTACTGCCAGGAACGGCTGGCGCCGTACATGGTGCCCTCGGCCTTCGTCGAGCGGGAGGCGCTGCCGCTGACCCCCACCGGCAAGGTGGACCGCCGGGCGCTGGTGAGCCAGGCCGGCGAGCAGGCGGGTCCGTCGGCGGAGTACGTGGCGCCGCGCACCGAGAAGGAAGAGGCGCTGGCGGAGATCTTCGCCCAGGTGCTGAAGGTGGAGCAGGTGGGCGTCCACGACAACTTCTTCGAGCTCGGCGGCGATTCCATCCTCTCCATCCAGATCGTCGGCCGCGCCAAGCGCGCCGGCCTGCGGGTCAACCCGGCGCAGATCTTCGAGCATCCGACGGTGGCCCAGCTGGCGGTGGTGGCCCAGGAGGGCTCGGTGGTGGAGGCGGAGCAGGGCCTGGTCACCGGCGACGCCCCGCTGCTGCCCATCCAGCACCTCTTCGTTCAGGAGCATGCGGAAAATGCCTCGTACTTCAACATGCCCATGCTCCTGGAGCTGCGGGAGGAGATGCCCGCGGAGCATCTGAAAAAGGCGCTGCACCGGCTCTACCAGCACCACGACGCCCTGCGCCTGCGGTTGGTGGAGGAGGGCGGCGGCTGGCGCCTGCATCACGCGGATGCAGAGGCGGCGCCGGAGCTCGAGCGCCAGGATCTCTCGGCGGTCTCCGACGACGAGCTGGCGGCGGAGCTGGAGAAGGCGGCGGTAGCGGTGCAGGAGGGCCTCGATCCGTTCCACGGACCGATTTTCCGCACTGTCCTCTTCGACTTGGGATCCCAATCCGACACCGGTACCAAGCGCGGCCGGCGCCTCTTCCTGGTGCCCCACCACCTGGTGATCGACGCCGTCTCCTGGCGGGTGCTGCTGGAGGATCTCCAGACCCTGCTGACCCAGCTCAAGACCGGCCGCGACCTCGAGCTGCTGCCCAAGACCACCTCCTTCAAGGCCTGGGGCGAGCGGTTGACCGCCCACGCTGCCTCCGACCAGCTGGCGGCCCAGATCCCCTATTGGAGCCGTTCCAGCGAGGTGACGGAGCTGCCGGTGGACTTCCCCGGCGGCGCCAATACCGTCGGCTCCCTGGAGATGGCGGTGGTGACCCTGGACGAGGAGCGGACCCGCATCCTCCAGCACGAGGTGCCCAAGGTCTACCGGGCGCAGATCCAGGAGACCCTGCTCACTGCCGCAGCCCAGGCGGTCTTGGATTGGACCGCTGCCAGCGGCACGGGCGGTGATGCGGTGGCGGTGGCTCTGGAGGGCCACGGCCGCGAGGAGATCTTCGACGACGTGGATCTCTCCCGCACCGTCGGCTGGTTCACCACCCTCTATCCGGTGCGCCTGGCCCCGGGCCGGGGTGCCAATCCCGGCGACGCCCTCAAGGCGGTGAAGGAACAGCTGCGGGGGGTCCCCGACAACGGCCTCGGTTATGGCCTGCTGCGCTACCTGCGGCGGGATGAGAACGGCGCGGCGGTGCTCCCCGAAGGCCCGCCGGCGTCCTTGGGCTTCAACTACCTGGGGCAGCTGGACCAGGCCATGGACGAGGAGGGCATGCTGGTGCCGGCGTCGGAGAGCGTCGGCTCGGAGGTGCATCCGGAGCACACCCGGGACACCCTGCTCAACCTCGAAGCCCAGATCTACCAGGGCAAGCTCACCGCCGGCTGGGTCTACAGTCAGAACCTGCACCGCAAGGAGAGCGCCGAGGCGCTGGCGGAGCATTTCCGCCGGCGGCTGGAGCAGCTCCTGGAGCACGTCGCCTCGCCGGAGGCCGGCGGCTACACGCCCTCGGACTTCCCCCTCGCAGCCCTCGGCCAGAGCGAGCTCGATCGGCTCTTCCCCTCCGGCCGCTTCCCCAATGGAATGGGGGTCGAGGATCTCTATCCTCTGTCCCCGACCCAGAGCGGCATGCTCTTCCACACCGTGCTGGAGCCCGGCGGCGGGCACTACGTGGTGCAGATGGGCGGCGAGCTTCACGGTTCCGACTTGAGCCAGGGGCTGGACGAGGAGCGCTTCCTGCGCGCCTGGCAGGGGGTGGTGGACCGCCACCCGGCGCTGCGCAGCTGCTTCCTTTGGCACGACCTGGAGCGCCCGCTGCAGGCGGTGGTGGCGAAGGCGACGGTGCCCATGGCGGTGCTCGACTGGACCTCCCTGGACGAAGCCGAGCAGGCCGAGGAGCTGGAGCGCTACCTGGAGGCGGACCGCCGCCGCGGTTTCGACCTTTCGGTGGCGCCGCAGATGCGTCTGACCCTGATGCGCAAGGCGCCGGCGGTGCACCAATTCCTGTGGTCGGTGCACCACATCACCACCGACGGCTGGAGCCTGTCGGCGATCTTCCAGGAGGTCATGGCCTTCTACCAGGGCCTGGGCCAGGGGGCGGTGCCGGAGCTGCCGGCGCCGCCGCGCTACCGCGACTACGTCGCCTGGCTGGAACGCCAGGATCTGGCCGCCGCGGAAGAGTTCTGGCGCCGCCAGCTGGCGGATCTGGAGGACCCGGCGCCGCTGCGCTTCCTCGAGCGGGAAGTGCGGGACGAGACGGCGGTGGGCTCCGCCAAGGTTCAGCGCTATCTGCCGGAGGAGCCCAGCGAGGCGGTGCAGGCCTTCGCCCGCCGCAGCCAGCTCACCGCCAACACGGTGATCCAGGGCGCCTGGGCGCTGCTGTTGGCCCGCTACGGCCACGCTCGGGACGTGGTCTTCGGCTCCGTGGTCTCCGGTCGCCCGGCGGAGCTGCCGGGGGTGGAGGCCATGGTGGGGCTGTTCATCAACACCCTGCCGGTGCGCCTGCGGGTGGACGGCGAGGCGCAGCTGGTGCCGTGGCTGAAGGATCTCCAGGAGCGCCAGGTGGAGATGCGGCGCTACGAGTATTCGCCGCTGGCGGATGTCCAGCGCTGGGCCGGGCTTGCTGGTGGTCAGCAGGGCGGCCAGCAGGGTGGCCACCCGCTCTTCGAGACCATCGTGGTGTTCGAGAACTACCCCATGGACGAGGTTCTCGAGGAACAGGAAGCGGAGCTCCAGCTCAAGAACCCGGTCAACACCGAGCAGACCAACTACGCCGTCAGCCTCGACGCCACCCCCGGCAAGCAGATGGAGATGTCGGCGGTTTACGATCCCGGTCGGTACGAGGCCCAGACTTTGGAACGGGTGCTGGATCACCTGGTGCAGCTGCTGGCCTCCATCACCGAGGGCGGCGACCGGCAGCTCCAAGAGCTGACCATGATCACCGCGGCGGAGCGCTCCCAGGTGCTGGAGGAGTGGGCCACCGCCCCGGGACCGGCGGCGGAGACGACGGTGCCGGCGGAGCTGCTTCGGCGGGCGGAAGAAAGCCCCGAGGCCCAGGCTCTGGTGTCGGCAGGGGAGACTTTGACCTTCGGCGACCTCGCCCAGCAGGCCACCGCCCTGGCGCATCGCCTGTGTGCCCTGGGAGTGGCCTCGGAGGTGCCGGTGGCGCTCTATCTGGAGCGCTCGCCGCAGTCGGTGGTGGCGACCCTGGCGGTGTGGCTCGCCGGTGGCGCGTTCGTACCGCTGGATCCCGCCTATCCCCAGGAGCGCCTGCGCTTCATCCTCGAGGACAGCCGGCCCAAGGTCTTGGTGAGCCGCGGCGAGCTGCCCGAGGAGTTGGCCGAGGTGTTGCCCGAGGAGGTGGAGCGTCTCGACTTGGCGGCTTCGGAGAACGGTGGAGCGGAAGACTCGGCGGAGCTGCCCACCGCCGGAAGCAACGACCTCGCCTACCGCATCTACACCTCCGGCACCACCGGCCGCCCCAAGGCGGTGGAGGTGGAGCACGGTCAGCTGGCCCACACCCTGGCGGTGGCCCGCCGGCGCTTTGGTTTCGCCCCCGGCGACACCATGATCTACGCCGCCTCCTTCGCCTTCGACATCTCCCTCTTCGAATGCTTCGCGCCGCTGCTGGCGGGGGCCACGGTGCACCTGCTGGGGCGGGACGAGGTAGTGGACCTGGAGCGCTTCGCCGGGGCCCTGAGCCAGGTGAGCCGGGTCCATTCGGTGCCCAGCCTGATGCGCGGGGTGGTGGGTTATCTCGAAGCCGAGAACGAGAGCAACGAGAGCGCCGAGGCGGCGGACGCCGGCTCCCTGCGGCAGGTCTTCCTCGGCGGCGACCGGGTGCCGGCGGAGCTGGTGCGGGACGTCCAGCAGCACTTCCCGGAGGCCCAGGTGACCATCCTCTACGGTCCCACCGAGGCCACCATCATCTGCGCCGCGGTGGATTTGCCGCGGCCCTACGAGGGCTCCCGGAGCCTGCTGGGCCGGCCCTTGGACAACGTCGTCCTGCGGGTCTTGGACTTCCACGGCGGCCTCGCCGGCGTCGGGGTGGCGGGGGAGCTGCTCATCGGCGGTCCCGGTGTCGCCCGGGGCTATCTCGGCCAGCCGGAGCTCACCGCGGATCGCTTCGTGGAGATCGGCGGCACGCGGTTCTACAAGACCGGTGACCTCGCCCGCTGGCTCCCCGACGGCACCCTGGAGTTCCTGGGCCGCGCCGACGCCCAGGTGAAGGTGCGCGGTCACCGCATCGAGCCCGGCGAGGTGGAGAGCCGCCTGGCGGAGCATCCCGCCGTCGCCCAGGTGGTGGTGGTGACCCACGACGGCGGCACCGGGGCCGGGCCGGAGCTGGTGGCCTACCATGCGGCGCCGGAGGGAACGAAGAGCGCCGCTCCGGCGGAGCTGCGGGAGTTCCTTTTGGAGCGCCTGCCGGCCTACATGGTGCCAGCCTACTTCGTGGCCCTCGACGCCTTGCCCCTGAGCCCCACCGGCAAGGTGGACCGGCGGGCGCTGCCGGCGCCGGAGAGCGCTATCCAGGCCAGCTCCGCCTACGAGCCGCCGCGCACTCCCACCGAGGAAACCCTGGCGGAGATCTGGTCCCAGCTGCTGGGGGCCGAGCGGGTGGGCCGCGGCGACGACTTCTTCACCCTCGGCGGCCACTCGCTGCTGGCCACCCAGGTGGCCTCCCGCATCCGCCGCCTGCTGGAGGTGGATCTACCCCTGCGCCAGGTCTTTGAGCATCCCACCCTGGCGGATCTCGGCCGGGCGGTGGACGCCGCCCGCCGGGAGGCCACCGGCGAGCCCCTGCCGCCGCTGGTGCCGGTGGAGCGGGACGGGGCGCTGCCTCTCTCCTTCGCCCAGCAACGGCTGTGGTTCATCGAGCAGCTGGACCCGGACAGTCCGCTCTACAACATGCCCCTGCCGGTGCGCCTCGACGGGCGCCTGGACGTCCATCGCCTGGTGGCGGCGCTGGATCGCCTCATCGCCCGCCACGAGAGCCTGCGCACGGTGTTCGCGGAGGAAGACGGCAAGCCAGTACAGGTGGTACTCCCCGCCGGCACCGGTCGTCTGCCTCAGGTGGATCTCACGGGCCTCGGGGAGGCGGCGGAGGAGTCGGGGCTGGACCTCGCGCGCCGCGAGGCGGCCTTGCCCTACGATCTGAAGCGGGGCCCCCTCTTTCGCACCGTCCTGGTGCAGCTGGCGGAGGAGAGCTGGCTGTTGATGCTCGGTCAGCACCACATCATCAGCGACGGCTGGTCCAGCGGCGTGCTGATCCGCGAGCTGGTGGCGCTCTATTCCGCCCCCGGGGGCGCCGCGGCGGCGGAGCTGCCGGGGCTCCCGGTGCAATACGCCGACTATGCCGTCTGGCAGCGCAGCTGGCTCCAGGGGGAGCGCCTGGAGAGCGAGCTCGACTATTGGCGCGGCAAGCTCGACCAGCTGCCGCCGCTGGAGCTGGCCACCGACTTCCCCCGCGGTGCCGTGGAGGACCCGTCGGCGGGCTTCGCCCACCGGCGCCTCGATGCCGGGCTCAGCGCGCGCCTCGAGGAGCTGGCTCGGGATCACGGCTCGACTCTCTTCATGGTGCTGATGGCGGGCTTCCAGGCCCTGCTGGGCAAGCTCGCCGGTCAGAGCTCCTTTGGCGTCGGTACGCCGGTGGCGGGGCGCCATCATCTGGAAACGGAGGGGCTCATCGGCTTCTTCGTCAACACCTTGGTGATGCGGGCGGAGCTGGAGGAGGATCCCTCCTTCGAGCAGCTCCTGGGCCGCCTGCGCAGCACCGCCCTGGACGCCCACGCCCACCAGGACGTGCCGTTCGAAAAGCTGGTGGAGGAGCTGGCACCGGAGCGGGATTTGGACCGCTCGCCCCTCTTCCAGGTGATGTTCGTGTTGCAGAACGCGCCGGAGGAGACGGTGGAGCTGCCGGGGCTGGAGCTGCGGCCGGCGCTGGCGGCTCAGGGCGGTCTGGCGAAATTCGACCTCACTCTCCAGGCCCAGGAACAGGCGGAGGATGGAGACGAGGCGGTGGTGCTGGATCTGGAGTACCGCGCCGCCATCTTCCGGCCGGCCTCCATGGACCGGCTGCTGGAGCATTTCGAGATCCTGCTGCGCCGGGTGGTGGAGCAGCCGGAAAGGTCCCTGGGGGAGATCTCCCTGCTCTCGGGCGCCGAGCGCCGGCAGGTGCTGGAGGAGTTCGCCACCGCTCCCCGGGACTATCCCCGGGACGCCACCATCCCCGAGCTCTTCCGGCGCCAGGCGGCGGCGACGCCCCAGGCCCCGGCTCTCGCCGCGCCTTCTCCCGGCGGGTGGGAGACCGTGACCTACGAGGAGCTGGAGCGCCGCTCCGCCGCCCTCGCGACTCGCCTCGCCGCCGCCGGCATCCGCCGCGGTGATGCGGTGGGGGTGTGTCTGGAGCGCTCGCCGCAGCTCATCGCCGCGGTGCTGGCGGTGCTCCGCGCCGGCGGCTATTCCGTGCCCCTGGCCGCCGACTATCCGGCGGAGCGGCTGCGCTTCATGGTCGAGGACACGGCGCTCCAGGTGTTGATCACCGAGGAGTCGGTGCGCGCCCAGCTGCCGGAGCCGCTGCAGGCTCTGGACGCGATCCTGGTGGACGATAAGGACGGCTCCTCCAAAGCCTCCTCTGAGGCCACTTTCGAGGACGTCCCCTGCGGACCGCTGGATCTCGCCTACGTGGCCTACACCTCCGGCTCCACCGGCCGGCCCAAGGGCGTGGCGACCCCCCACCGCGCCGTGGTGCGGCTGGTGCGGGAGGCGAACTTCGCCGATCTCGGCGCCGAGCAGGTCTTCCTGCAGCTGGCGCCGGTGTCCTTCGATGCGGCGACGCTGGAGATCTGGGGGCCGCTGCTCAACGGCGGCCGGCTGGTGCTGATGGCGCCGGGGCAGCCGACGCCGGAAGCCATCACCGCGACGCTGGCGGAGCAGGGCGTCACCACCCTGTGGCTCACCGCCGGCCTCTTCCATCTGATGGTGGACGAGCACGTCGAAGGCCTGGCGCCGGTGCGCCAGCTCCTCGCCGGCGGCGACACCCTCTCTCCCCGCCGGGTGCGGCGGGTGCTGGAGCTGGCGGACGGGCCGACGGTGATCAACGGCTACGGCCCGACGGAGAACACCACCTTCACCACCTGCTGGCCCATGACCACGGTGGACGACGTGGGCTATTCCGTGCCCGTGGGCCGGCCTATCTCCAACACCACCGCCTTCGTGGTGGACGGCCACGGCCGGCCGGTGCCGGTGGGGGCCATGGGGGAGCTGTGGACCGGCGGCGACGGCCTGGCCCGGGGCTATCTGGGACGGCCGGCCCTCACCGCCGAGCGCTTCGTACCCGATCCCTTCGGCGGCGAAGCGGGCGGCCGGTTGTACCGCACCGGCGACCGGGTGCGCTGGGTCGACGGCGGCTGGCTGGAGTTCTTCGGCCGCCGCGACCACCAGGTCAAGATCCGCGGCTTCCGCATCGAGCTCGGCGAGATCGAGGCGGTGCTGGTGACCCACCCCAAGGTCCAGCGGGCGGTGGTGGTGGCCCGGGCTACCGGCTCCGGTGCTGGCGGTGCTGGCGACAAGCGCCTGGTGGCCTACGTGGTGCCGGCTCCCGGTGGCGATGGCGAAGCTACCGAGCTCACTGCTGGCGAGCTCCGCCAGGCGCTGGCGGAGGAGCTGCCGGAGTACATGATCCCCGCCGCCTTCGTCATCCTCGAAGAGCTGCCCCTGGACGCCAACGGCAAGGTGGACCGCAAGGCGCTGCCGGAGCCGGAGATGGGATCCCAGGACGGCGCCGGCTTCGTCGCTCCCCGCACCCAGACCGAGGAGGTGCTGGCGGGGATCTGGAGCGAGCTGTTGGAGGTCGAGCGAGTGGGGGTCCACGACAGCTTCTTCGAGCTCGGCGGCCACTCGCTGCTGGCCACCCAGGTGATGTCCCGCCTGCGCTCCGCCCTGGGGGTGGATGTGCCCCTGCGGGCGCTCTTCGAGGCGCCGACGGTGGAGGGCCTGGCCCGCCAGGCGGAGCGTGCCCAGCGCGAGGGAATGGGCATCGCCCGGCCGCCGCTGGAGCCGGTGTCCCGGGACGGCGATCTGCCCCTCTCCTTCGCCCAGCAGCGGCTGTGGTTCATCCACCAGCTGGAGCCGGACGAGGTGATCTACAACATGCCGCTGCCGCTGCGGGTGGGCGGACCCCTGGACGTGGGTGCCCTGCACCGCTCCCTGGCGCGCATCGTCGCCCGTCACGAGTCCCTGCGCACCACCTTCCCGGTGGTGGACGGCAAACCCCTCCAGCAGGTCGAGGCGCCGCGGCCAATGGCCGTTCCCCTGGTGGATTTGAGCGGCCTGGACGAGGCCCACCGCGAGGCCACCGGCCGCGAGCTGGCATGGACCGAAGCCTCCCGGCCCTTCGATCTGGCCCACGGCCCGCTGCTGCGGGGGCAGCTGGTGCGGCTCACGGCGGACGACCATCTGGCCCTCTTCTCCACCCACCACGTGGTCAGCGACGGCTGGTCCCTGGGGGTGCTGATGCAGGAGGTCTCGGTCTTCTACCGCGCCGAGACCGACGGCGTCACCCCGGAGCTGCCGGAGCTACTGGTGCAATACCCGGACTACGCCGTGTGGCAGCGCAGCTGGCTCCAGGGCGAGGTGCTGGAGGCGGAGATCGACTATTGGCGCCAGCGCCTGGCCGGGGCGCCGCCGGTCCTCGATCTGCCCACCGACCGGCCACGGCCGCGAGAGGGGGCGATGCTCGCCGCGACGGAGGAGATTCTGCTGCCGGCGGAGCTGTCCGAGCAGCTCAAGGCCCTGGGCCGGGGAAGCAACGCCACCCTCTTCATGGTCCTGCTGGCGGCTTTCCAATCGCTGCTGGCCCGCTACAGCGGCCAGAACGACGTCAGCATCGGCACGCCGGTGGCGGGGCGTACGGAGATGGAGGTGGAGCACCTCATCGGCTTCTTCGTCAACACCCTGGTGATGCGCACGGTGATCCCCGGTGACGAGAGCTTCGACGATCTGGTGGAACGGGTGCGGGACATCTCGCTGGAGGCCCACGCTCACCAGGAAGTGCCCTTCGAGAAGCTGGTGGAGGAGCTGGCGCCGCAGCGCGACCTGCAGCATTCGCCCCTCTTCCAGGTGCTCTTCTCGGTGGAGAACAACCCGCGCCAGGATCTCGATCTCGAGGGACTGACCTTGAGCCCCCTGGATGCCGACGGCTCGATGGCCAAATTCGATCTCACCCTGGCCTTCACCGAGGGCGAGGACGGCCTCGCCGGCGGGCTGGAGTACAACACCGACATCTTCGATGCGAGCACCGCCGAGCGTGCCGTGCGCCATCTGCGGACCCTCTTGGAGGCCGCCGTGGCGGAGCCCGGACGGCCGGTCCTCGAGCTGCCGCTGATGACCGCCGAGGAGGCTTCCCAGCTCACCGAGGAGTGGGGCTGGGGCGGTGCTCTGGAGACCACCGAGGACACCCTCCACGGCCTGGTGGCGGCCAGCGCCCGGCGCGCGCCGGAGGCGTTGGCGGTGCGCTACGGGAAGGAGGAGCATTCCTACCAGACCTTGATGCAGCGTTCCGGCGCCGTGGCGGCCCGGTTGGCGGAGCTCGGCGCCGCTCCCGGTCAGCGGGTGGCGGTGTGCCTGGAGCGCGGCCCGTGGCTGGTTCCGGCGATCCTCGGCGTGCTGCGCACCGGCGCCGCCTACGTGCCGGTGGACCCCGCCTACCCGGCGGAGCGCCGGCAGCTGATGATGGACGACTCAGGCTGCCGCCTGGTGGTCACCGAGGAGACCTTGGCAGAACAGGTTCTGGGCAAGAACGGTGAGGGGGCGGAGCGTCAGGCCGTGCTCCTGGAAGAGCTCGGAGAGGCGGACACTGCCTTCGAGGACACTGCCTTCGAGGACACTGCCTTCGAGGACGCCGCTTTCGAGGACGTCGCCGTCGATCCGAACCAGCTGGCCTACGTCATCTACACCTCCGGCTCCACCGGCCGCCCCAAGGGCGTCGCCATTCCCCACCGCAGCGCTGCCGCCATGGTGCGCTGGGCCTTGGGAGCCTTCGAGGAAGAGGACTTCCGGCTGTCTTTGGCGGCGACCTCGGTGTGCTTCGACCTCTCGGTCTTCGAGCTCTTCGTGCCCCTCGCCGCCGGCGGCAGCGTGCGCTTGGTGGCCAACGCCCTGAGCCTGGCGGAGGAGCCGGAGCTCGCCGACGGCGTGACCCTGATCAACACCGTGCCCTCGGCGATGCGCGAGCTGGTGGCCCGCAAGGCTCTGCCGGAGTCGGTGCGGGTGATCAACCTCGCCGGCGAGGCGCTGCCCCGGGAGCTGGTGCAGAGCATTTATCAGCTGCGTCCCGAGGGCCGGGTCTACAACCTCTACGGCCCCTCCGAGGACACCACCTATTCGACCTTCACCCACGTCGCCTCTGGCGAGGGCACGGTGACCATCGGCACGCCGGTGGCGGGCACCCGCGCCTACGTGGTGGACCGCCGGCGCCAGCTGGTACCGGTGGGGGTTCCCGGCGAGCTGCTGCTGGGCGGCGCCGGCCTCACCCGCGGCTACCTGGGCCGTCCGGCCCTCACCGCCGAACGCTATCTGCCGGATGCTTTCGCTCTTGACGAGGGCGAGCGCCTCTACGCCACCGGCGACCTGGTGCGCTGGCGCACCGACGGCGAGCTGGAGTTCCTCGGCCGCATCGACCACCAGGTCAAGCTGCGGGGCTTCCGCATCGAGTTGGGGGAGATCGGCGCCCGCCTGGAGGCCCAGGCCGGGGTCCATGAGGCGGTGACGGTGACCCGTCCGGGGCCGTCGGGGGATACTCGGCTGGTGGCCTATTACTCGCTGGAGACCGGCATCGAGGGCGAGGCTTCTACCGCAGAGACTCCCACTCCGGAAACACTGCGCGAGGCGCTGCGGGAGCAGCTGCCGGTGCACATGGTGCCGGCGCTGCTGGTGGCCCTCGAGGAGCTGCCCAAGACCCCCAACGGCAAGATCGACCGCCGGGCGCTGCCGGAGCCCCGCTGGGCCGATCTGGCGGAGGGCGGAGGCCAGAAGGTCGCACCGCGCACTCCCACGGAGCAGCTGGTGGCGGAGATCTGGGGCGAGCTGCTGGGAGCCGAGACCGTCGGCGCCCACGACAGCTTCTTCGACCTCGGCGGCCATTCGCTGTTGGCGACCCAGATGGTCAGCCGGCTGCGGGACGCCCTGGGAGTGGAGGTCCCCCTGCGGGCCCTTTTCGAGGCACCGACGGTGGCGGGCGTGGCGCGGGCGGCGGAGGAAGCCCGGCGGGCGGAGGACGGTCAGGCGGCGCCTCCGTTGGTACCGGTGCCCCGGGACGGCGACCCGCCCCTCTCCTTCGCTCAGCAGCGGCTGTGGTTCATTGATCGCATGGATCCCGGCAGCGCCCTCTACAACATGCCGGTGCCGATGAAGGTGGACGGGCTCCTGGACGTGGCGCGGCTGGGCCGCAGCATCGAGAGCCTGACCCGTCGCCACGAGGTGTTGCGCACTCGCTTCGTCAGCATCGACGAGACGCCGATGCAGCGCATCGAGGAACCGACCCCCATCGTCCTACCGCTGGTGGATCTGGGCGGCCTCGCTCCCGAGGCCCGGCGCCCGGAGGCGCTGCGGCTGGCGGGCATCGACGCCATGGAGCCTTTCGATCTGGAGGCCGGTCCGCTGCTGCGGCTGTCGGTGCTGCGCCTCAATGCCGACGAGCACGTGGTGCTGGCCAACCTCCATCACACGGTGTGCGACGGCTGGTCGGTGAATCTGCTGGTGCAGGAGGTGGGGGTTGCCTACCAGGCGGAAGGCCTGGACGAGCCGGCGCCGCTGCCGGAGCTGCCGGTGCAATACGCCGACTTCGCGGTGTGGCAGCGGGGCTGGCTCCAGGGCGAGGTGCTGGACGCCGAGGTGGACTATTGGCGCCAGGAGCTGGAGGGCTTGATTCCGGCCATGGAGCTGCCCCTGGACCGGCCGCGGCCGCCGCTGCGCACCCCCGACGGCAATATCGAGGATTTGCTGCTGCCCCGGGAGCTGGCGGAGAGCCTGCGGCAGCTCAGCCGCGAGCACGGCGCCACCCTCTTCATGACCGTGCTGGCGATCTTCCAGAGCCTGCTGGCCCGCTACTCCGGCCAGCCGGACATCGCCGTCGGCACCCCCATCGCCGGCCGCACTCATCTGGAGGTGGAGCACCTCATCGGCCTCTTCGTCAACACCCTGGTGCTGCGCAACCAGGTGCACCGCCGGGCGAGCTTCGAGTCGCTGCTGGAGCAGGTCAAGGACACCACCCTGGGGGCCTACTCGCACCAGAGCCTGCCGTTCGAGAAGCTGGTGGAGGAGCTGGCGCCGCAGCGCAGCCTGTCGGTGACGCCGTTCTTCCAGGTGATGTTCACCCTCGACACCCAGGCCGCCGGCGAGGGCGGCGTCGACCTGCCGGATCTGAAGATCGGCCCCTTCGCCGACGAGGCGGAAGACGGTGATGCTGAGAATGGGGGCTGGCGCATGGCCAAATTCGACCTCACCCTCTCGGTGCAGGATCAAGGCGAAGCCCTCAACGCCACCCTGGAGTACAGCACCGAGCTCTTCGACCCGGAGACGGTGCAGCGCATGCTCGGCCATTTCCTGCGCCTGGCGGAGTCGGTGGTCGAGGACCCGCAGCGGGCTCTGGCGGAGCACGAGCTGCTGAGCGCCGAAGAGCGGGCCCAGGTGACCACCGGTCTGAGCACCGCCGCCGGTGAGGTGGCGGCGCCGCGCTCGATCCCGGCCATTGTCGAGGAGTGGGTGAGGCGCACGCCGGACGCTCCGGCGGTGGTGCCCTACACCGGCACCGCCTGGAGCTTCCAGCGCTTGCAGACGGTGGCCAACGCCGTCGCCGGCCTGCTGGAGGAGCACGGCGTCGGCCCCGAGGCCCCGGTGGGGCTGTGCCTGGAGCGCTCGCCGGAGCTGCTTGCGGCGATGCTCGGCGTGTTGCGCGCCGGCGCCGTCTACCTGCCCCTGGATCCCGCTTACCCGCTGGACCGGCTGCGCTACGTCGTGGCGGACGCCGGCATCGAGGTGGTGATCACCCGCGAAGGCTTGCGGGATGATCTCTTCGAGTCTGTGGACGAAGACTTGGCGGAAGGGGCCGAGCTCCGTCCGCCCACGGCCCTCACCCCGGACCTGGGTACGCCGCCGGCGGAGGGATTGATCCCTGAAGCTCCCTGCGCCGTCACCGGCGGCGACGCGGCAGCCTACGTGCTCTACACCTCCGGCTCCACCGGGCGCCCCAAGGGCGTGGTGGTGCCCCATCGGGCGGTGGTCAACCACGCCCGGGCGGTGGGTCGGGAGTACGGCCTCACCGAGCGCGACCGGGTGCTGCAATTCGCTGCCATCAGCTTCGACGTGGCGGTGGAGGAGATCTTCCCCAGCTGGAGCGCCGGTGCTGCGGTGGTGCTGGCGCCGCCGCAGGTGCCGACGCCGGCGGAGCTGACGGCGATGGCGGAGGAGCGGGGGCTCACCGTGGCCAACTTGCCGGTGAGCTTCTGGCGCGAGTGGATGGGCGACCTGCAGCGCCGCAAGGCGGCTCTGCCGGACAGCTTGCGATTGGTAGTCACCGGCAGCGAGATGGTGCCGGCGGCGGCCCTGCCGGAATGGCGGGAGCTGGCCGGCGAGAAGGTCGAGTTGCGCAACGCCTACGGCCTGACGGAGGCGACGGTGACCGCCGTCCAGCATCGGGTCACCGAGGCGGACGGCGAGCGCGGACTGGCGTCGGTGCCCATCGGCCGCCCCATCGACAATCTGGAGGCCTACGTTCTCGATCCGGATCAGCGGCCGCTGCCCCTGGGGGTGGCCGGCGAGCTGTGCCTGGCGGGGGCCGGCTTGGCCCGGGGCTACCTAGGCAAGCCCGCTCTCACCGCCGAGCGCTTCGTGCCTCATCCCCTATCGGCCAGCGAAGGGGCTCGCCTCTACCGCACCGGCGACCGGGCGCGGGTTCTCGCCGACGGCGTCATCGAGTTCCAGGGCCGTCTGGATCAGCAGATCAAGGTCCGCGGTTTCCGCGTCGAGCCCGGCGAGGTAGAGGCGGCGCTGCGGCGGCTGCCCAACATCACCGAGGCGGTGGTGCTGCCGGCGGACGAGGGAGCGGTGACGGACCGGCTGGTGGCCTACCTCATCGCCGACGGCGAAGAGCCCACCGCAGCTTCACTGCGGGCGGAGCTGGCGGAGACCCTGCCGTCCCACATGGTGCCCGGCTCCTTCGTCTTCATCGACGAGGTGCCCCTCACCGCCACCGGCAAGGTGGATCGCCGCCGACTGCGGGCTCTGGGCTCCGAGGCCGCCGGCGAGAGCGAGTTCCTGGCCGCTCGGGACGAGATCGAAGAGGGCTTGGTGGAGATCTGGAAGGAGGTCTTGGACAAGCCCCAGGTGGGCGTCCACGACAACTTCTTCGACCTCGGCGGTCATTCCCTGCTGGGGGTGCGGCTGCTGTCCCGCATCGAGAACCGCTTCGGCCAGAAGCTGCCGGTGGCGACCCTCTTCCGGGAGCCGACGGTGGAAGGCCTGGCGAAAGTGCTGCGGGGGGAGTCCGAGGCGGGCAAGTTCTCGTCGTTGATGCCCCTCAAGGCGGAGGGCGATCAGAAGCCCCTGTTCTGGATGCACGCCGCCGGCGGCACCGTCTTCCTGTACCGCGAGCTGGCCCAGCGGCTGGAGACCGGGCGGCCGTTCTACGGCCTCCAGGCTCAGGGTCTGGAAGGCGAGGGCGCACCCTTGGGGAGCGTCGAGAGTATGGCCCGCCACTACCTCAAGGAAGTGCGGGAGACCCAGCCGGAGGGGCCGTACCACCTTGGCGGCTGGTCCATGGGCGGCGTCATCGCCTACGAGGCGGCGCGGCAGCTGGAGGCGGCGGGGCAGGAAGTGGCCTCGCTGGTGCTGGTGGACGCCAAGGTGCCGGACGTGCTGGACCGCATCGGTCTGGCGGACGACTTCGCCACCTTCGAGGCCTTCGCCCTCAACTTCGGCATCCCGCTGCAGCTGGACATCTCCAACGACGAACTGATGACCATGGAGACCGGCGAGCGGCTGCAATACGCCGTCGACAACGCCCGCCGCGCCGGCGCCCTGCCGGAAGAGGTCACCCTCGAGCAGGTGCGGCGTTACTACGACACCTTCAAGGTCAACGCCCGCGCCCTACCCAAATACAAGGCCGAGCCCTACGGCGGTAAGATCCTGCTGCTGTTGGCCCGGGATCCCATGCCGGTCCACATGCTGGATCCGGACACCGCCTGGCCGCAGAAGCTGCAGGCCCAGATGGACTTCTGGGGCCGCTGGTTCAAACTCAAGGTCATCGATCGCATCACCCGCACCGCCCTCGGCTGGAAGAAGCTGGCCCGGGGTGGGGTGGAGATCCAGCGCATTGCTGGTGATCACTTCACCGTCCTGGCACCCGAAAACGTCGACGACCTGGCGCGCCGCCTCGAAGAGCATCTGCGCACCTTGAAAGTCGACGAGGAGAACGTCCCATGAGTCTTTTCGCCGTCGTTCGACGTCATTCCAATAAGAAGCTGATGACCCTGGCCATCGTCTTCGGTCTGATCAGCGGCGGTCTCAGCACCGCTCTGCTGATCAGCATCAACGAGTATCTCTTCAGCTTCGATGAGCTGGACCGGGGCTATCTGGTGTGGGTCTTCTGGGGCCTGCTGCCGCTGGTGGCCATCGCCCGCTTCTTCTCCTCCTTCACCCTGGTGGACCTCTCGGTGCGCATGGCCTACGACCTGCAGCTGGAGCTCAGCCGGCGGATCCTCGGAGCGCCGCTCCGGGGCCTGGAGAAGCTCGGCACCCACCGCCTGTGGGTCGCCCTCACCGACGACATCCACTCGGTGAGCGACGCCCTCATGACCATCCCCATGTTCTTCATCAACGTGGCGGTGGTGGTGGGCGGTATCGCCTATCTGGGTTATCTCTCGCCGGTGCTCTTGGTGGTGGTGCTGGTCTTCCTGCTCCTGGCGGCGGTGACCTACGTCATGCCCATGCAGGCCGGCGTGCGGCGCCAGGACGCCGCCCGTGAGGTGCAGGACGAGCTCTACGGCCACTTCCGCGGCGTCACCCAGGGGGTCAAGGAGCTCAAAATGCGCGCCCAGCGGCGCTCCGCCTTCCTCAAGGATCTCAGCCACGACGCCGATACCTTCCGCGGCCTGCGGGTCGGGTCCATGCGCATCTTCATCGCCGCCGCCAACTGGGGCAATTTGCTCTTCTTCATCCTGGTGGGGCTGCTGATGTTCTACCTGCCCCAGCGCTCGGAGACCGTCGACCTGGACGTCATCGCCGGCTCGGTGATGGTGCTGCTCTACATCCTCACCCCGGTGCAGATGATCCTCGACGATTTCCCCATGCTCACCCGCGCCGACGTGGCGCTGAAGAAGATCGACCGCCTGGGGATCTCCCTGGCCAAGGATCCGGAGGAGCTGGCGGTGGACGGCCGGGCGCAGAAGCCGGGCTGGACCAGCCTGGAGCTGAAAGACGTCAGCCACACCTACCACCACGACAGCGACGATTCGGAGTTCCAGGTCGGACCCTTGTCCCTGACCTTCCAACCCGGTGAGCTGGTCTTCCTGGTGGGCGGCAACGGCAGCGGCAAGACCTCTCTGGCGAAGCTCATCATGGGCCTCTATCCGCCGGAGGAGGGCACCATCTTCTTCGACGGCGAAGAGATCACCGACGCGAACCGCGCCCGCTACCGGCAGAATTTCTCCGTCGTCTTCTCCGACTTCTTCCTCTTCGACAGCCTGCTGGGCTCCGACGACGCTACGGACCTAGATGGCCAGGCCCGGGAGCATCTGGAAAAGCTGCGCCTGCAGCACAAGGTGCGCATCGAGGACGGCCGGTTCTCCACCGTCGAGCTCTCCCAGGGCCAGCGCAAGCGCCTGGCCCTGGTGGCTGCCTACCTCGAGGACGCCCCCATCTTCCTCTTCGACGAGTGGGCGGCGGATCAGGATCCGGAGTTCAAGGACTTCTTCTACCGCGTGCTCTTGCCGGAGCTGCGGGCCCGCGGCAAACTGGTGCTGGTGATCAGCCACGACGACAAATACTACGAGGGTGGCGACCGCTTGATCCGCCTGGACTACGGCCAGCTGGCCTACGACCGGCCGGCGGCCTGAGGGCTCCATGAAAGCCTTGCTGCCCGCCGCGGTAGCGGGGCTTTTCGCGTTCTACTGCGGCACCTTCGAGCACGGCGCCACCAGCCTTGGTGCTCTCCTCGCCTATGGGGCGGTGCTGCTCTTCGCCTTCTTGGGCCTCGCCGAATGGCGTGATGCCTGGCGCCTGGGGCGCGTCGGCCGCTGGTTGCCGGTGGCGCTGGGGGTGGTGACGGTGGCCAGCTGGTGGGCG
>JAXHTF010000089.1 GCA_034211275.1 Acidobacteriota bacterium | reverse complement strand
TGTGCTCGGCCATCTCGCTCACCAGAAACACGGGATCCGCACCGTCGACCGCGAAGGTGACGAACGAGGGATAGGGATGCCCCTCGGGCTCCTTCGCCACCGTCGCGAGGGTCCCCGTCTTCAGGGTGGCGAGAAGCGTCCGAGCGCGCTCGGCGTGGCTCGGAGTGGCGACAGTCAGATCGTAGAGGGGTTCTTCAGCGCGGGGAGTGGCATGGCCTCGGCTCATCGGTTCTCCAGGCATGGTGGGTGTGACTCGCCATTCTGGTTCGGGCACCTCCTCATTGCAAGCCGCGCATCCCGGAATGGCGATGCCGATCACCAGCCCGCTTTCAGTTGTTCCCTCTCGTACCCACGGCCCACCGCGGGAGCCACTCCCCCCCGTCCTCAACCCCGTTTGACATCCGGCCGGGGAGACGAGATCATTTTGGCCTCGCCTGTTGGGGTCGCCCCACCACGATCGCGCCACTTTTCCGCGTCCGCTTTCGCGCCTGCGTTCGCCAGCACGGTATCTGGCGGGACCGCTGGGCGCCCATGCCCCGACACATCGAATAGAGATTGACGGACCGAAGAGTCCGCTGAACGGAGATAATCACGACATGAAGATCGTCAAATTGTCAGATCTCGAGGGTACCGACCGCGAGGTCAACAGCCCCGGTGGCTGGACCAGCTACCGATTCTTGTTGGCCGGCGACGGCATGGGGTTCTCGATGCACGAAACGGTGTTCCCGCCGGGGCTCGAGTTTCCCATGTGGTACAAGCACCATCTCGAAGCGGTCTACTGCTACCAGGGCACTGGCCAGATCCTCAACCGGGACACCGGGGAAACCCACGACATCGCCCCGGGGACCCTCTACGCACTGGACAAGCACGACAAGCACACGCTGAAGGCGATCACCGAGCTGCGCCTCGTCTGCGTGTTCAATCCGCCGGTGACCGGCCGCGAGATGCACGACGAAGACGGCGCCTACACCTTGCCGACCGACGGGGAGGGCAGCTGAAGGATGGCGGAAAAGAATCCAGAAAAAGGCTATATCGCTCTGTTGGGTTGGAGTCTCGGCGCCATCGAGGCGGCCGAGAACTTCGATCGCCGATACGTGGTCGTCGCCCCGGAATGGGCCGCCGACTACGCCCGGGAGCATGACATCCCCTACCTGCCGTGGGACTTCGATCGGCTCAACGACCGCGGCTTCCAGATCGCCGAGCAGCTGCGCGAAATGGGCGTCGACGTCGCCTTGCCGCTCTACGAGGAGACCGTCGAGTGGGCCGGCGCGATCAACGCGGTGCTGCTCGGCAACCCCCGTCTCCACGGTCAGGCGGTGCTATTTCGCGACAAAGCGCTGATGAAGCGTCGGGCGCAGCTCGGCGGCATCCGGGTGGGCATCTTCGAAGAAGCGCACAGCCGGGACGACGTGGTGCGCTTCATCCGGCGGGTCAACCAGACCCTGATCAAGCTCGACGGTGACCTCGACGACCCCATCCACTTGAAGGCCTTCGACAAAGCCGGCTGTCTCGGACACCGCACGATCTCCACCCCGGAAGAGGTGGAGCTGATCCCCGAGGCCGAGTTCCCGCTGCTGATGGAGAGCCACCTCGACGGCTGGGAGTTCGCGGTCGAGGCCTGGATCCACGACGGCAAGATCCGCTTCCTCAACATCTCGGAGTACGTCCGGCTCGGCTACTCGGTGTTCGTACCGGCAACCCCCGAGCTCGAAGCCTGGCGGCCGCGGATCGTCGAGGAGGTCGAAAAGCTGGTCAAGACCTTCGAGATCAAGTTCGGCCAGATCCACCCGGAGTACTTCGTCACCAGCGACGGTACGCTCTACTTCGGCGAGATCGCCTACCGACCGCCGGGCTTCAAGGCCTTCGAGCTCATCGAGCGAGCCTACGGCTTCAACGCCTACCAGGCTTCCATGCTGGTCTTCGATCCGAAGACCACCGAAGAGGAGATCGAGGCCTTCTTCCCCCGCCCGGTGGAGGACGCCAAGGGCCATGCCGGCTGTTTCGCCGCCTACCCGCAGCGCCGGGTGGTCAGCCAGCTGGAGATCCCGGAGGAAACCACGGGTCACGAATACTTCGACTACCACGAGCTGCCGCCGCCCCTCGAGGCGACGGTGACCAAGCGCACGGCGTTCGGCAACCACTGGGGCCTGGTCTTCTTCTTCGGCGACGATCCCTACCGCCTGCGCGATCTGCTGAAGCGGCAGGAAGAGCTGGAGTTCTACCTCTGAACGGAGCGCCGGAGCCCATGGCGAAACTTGCAGACTCATCGCCTGGCGACAACCCGAACCAGCTCCTGGAGCGCTTCGAGGCAGCCCTCGAGCGTTTCGAGAGGGCGCCCGAATTCGCCCGGCCGAACCATATCGGCCGGCTGCTCGGGGCGGCCTCCAAGCTCCTCGGCCACGAAGGCGGAGCTGAGGCGGCCTTCCCACTAGCGCCGCGCTTCGACGCCGCTGGCGTCTTCAGCGGGTCCGATTGGGACCATCCCGACCGGCTACAGGCGAGCTACGTCCCGACGACCATCGCCGAGGGCGACTTGACGACCGTGACCCTCGAGGGACTGAGCCAACTGCGGCTGCTGGCGATCGCCGAGGGCGGCTATGTCCGTCCCGGCCTGTCGGCGGAGCAGGCCGGGCACTACCTGCGGGAGGTGCTCTCCTTGTGTCTGGAGCACGTCTTCGATCGGCAGACCGAAGTCAGTCGGGTCGAGAACGCCCGCATTGCGGGCATCCGGCACGTGTTGCAATTCGTCGCCGAGACGATCGGCGACGACGACTTGTTGGAACAGCTGGTGGACGAGATCTGGCGCCTCCTGCGCCAGCGCCCCATCGACGTCGAAGCGATCCGCGTCATGGTCACCCGGCTGTCGGTCTACTGCTACGACCCGGAGTCTCCGAGCCGCGTGATGCCGGCCGGCGCCGAGCGCCTGATCAGCTCGCTCTACAACCCGAGCCCGGGCTCCCGAGAGGATCCTGGGCTCGAAGTCTACGCCGGGCGCCTGGCGACCATGGACTCCGGGCGGTTGCAGGAAGAGGCCACCGCCTGCGCCCGCTCGATGCACGACACCGGGCTGGTGTCGCCCTACCACGCCGTCCTGGTGCGCCACTTGCTGGCCGAGGTGCCGGACTTGCTCGCCGTCGCCCTCGGGGTGAGGGGTAGCGGCACCAGCGGCTACCTGGCGCACCGTGAGCTGGTGCACGCGCTGATCGACCGGGCGGTGCACCCGGAAACCTGCCAATGTCTGCTGGGCCTGTCGTCGATGCTCGATCGGATGGTGCTCTACACCCCGTCGGTGGCGGCCTCTTTGTGGCGCCAGATCGGCTTGCCGTTGAGCCCTACCACCCGCGCCCGCCTGGCCGCGGTCTACGGCACGGCGAGGTCGCCGGAGGTGATCCTGCTCGCCGGCACCCTCGCCATCCTCGGCCAGCCGCTGGGCGTCGGGCAGGGGGACAATCCCACCTGCCAGGCGGCCCGGGCGCTGTCGCTGTGGGCCTACTCGGACCCGGACTATCTGCTGCAGGTGCTGGCCTGGGCGGCGCGGGACGACGACGTACGGATGACGTTCCACGGCCTGTCGATCTCGTCGGCCGGCCTGGCGGTCGGCGCCGGCGGCGAGGTCGGTGGTGCCCTCGATCCGGTGTCGGTGGTTCTGGTGCCGCACCTCGACCGCATCTACGCCGAGATGTACCGCCTGGCGGACACCACCGGCGAGGATCCGCATCGGCAAATCAACCCCGAGTTCCACGGCTGGCGAGTGGGCTCGGGATTCGCCATCGCGGTCGACGTGCCCAGCGGCCAGCTAGCGGAGTTCGAATCCTTCGTGCGGCGGTTCTACGCCTGCTACCACCCGGATTGGAACGGCGGCAAGCCGGTAATCCACCCGCAGCCGGTGGGTCTGGCAGTGACCGACGCCCTGGCCCGCTTCGTCGGCTGGCACGCCGTCGGCCTGCTGCGGGTCGCCCGCGACATCCGGGGCACCGTGCGCGCCTACTTCTTCAACCCGAACAACGACAGCGGTCAGGATTGGGGCGGCGGAGTTGTGGTCGCCACCGAGGGCCACGGCGAGGAGCCCGGCGAGTCGTCGCTGCCCATCACCGACTTCGTGTCGCGGCTCTACCTCTTTCACTACGATCCCCTCGAGGTCGGCGACGAAGGCGCCGTCGATCAGGCAGAGGTCGACGAGGTCATCCGCCGGGCCCAGGCCAGCTGGGCGGCGGAGCGGATCCCCGGCGGTGGTGCCTCGTGACCCCCTGATCCGGAGCCGGCGCACCTTGAGGAGCCCGGGGGTTCCCGCAAGAGACGGACACAGGTAGGTCGGTGCAGGAAAGCAACAGAGTGGTTCAGGCAATGCGTGGACTCCCGCCTGCGCGGGAGTGACGAGGTGGTTGAAGGAGGAATCTACGCGGGTAAGTAGCGAGGAGCGCCAAGCCAGCCCCGCCCCGGGATCAATCCCGGGGCTATCCAGGCACCGCCGGATGAATCCGGCTCCCTGAATCTGCTCACCCACTCCGTCTCCTCTGGAGCCAGCGGAGCTGGCGGAAACTGAGTAGCTCGGGGATTGGATCCCCGGGCGGAGGCGCCGGAACTACCGCCGCCACCGACCCCGCACCCGCGCTTCAATCCCCACCCCCGTCATGCCCGCGCAGGCGGGCATCCACGCGGTGCTGGGGAGTGAGCGCCGGCTTCTCGAAAAAGACTGACAGGTAGGTCGGTGCAGGAAAGCAACAGAGTGGCTCAGGCAATGCGTGGGCTCCCGCCTGCGCGGGAGTGACGAGGTGGTTGAAGGAGGAATCTACGCGGGTAAGTAGCGAGGAGCGCCAAGCCAGCCCCGCCCCGGGATCAATCCCGGGGCTATCCAGGCACCGCCGGATGAATCCGGCTCCCTGAATCTGCTCACCCACTCCGTCTCCTCTGGAGCCAGCGGAGCTGGCGGAAACTGAATAGCTCGGGGATTGGATCCCCGGGCGGAGGCGCCGGAACCACCACCGCCACCGACCCCGCACCCGCGCTTCAATCCACGCCCCCGTCATGCCCGCGCAGGCGGGCATCCACGCGGTGCGGGAACGTGGGCGTTCACCCCACGCCGCCCCCGCCCTGGTGGGCTGGCGCCCACCCTACGGATGGTTGTGTCTTAGTTGGCCTTTCGCACTGCCGCCGACGGGGTGGCCTTCGAGCACCGCGGCCTCCCCCGTCATCGTAGAAAACTCGCAAGCACCGCTCAACCACTCCCGCCAGCCCACGCACGGCCGGCCTCAGTGGGTCGTCGTCTCCACCAGGTTCTCCAGCCGTTGGAGCAGATGGTCCAGGTCGTGGACCACCTGGGGACTGGCCTCGGAGCGGGCGGCGGCGGGGCGGGGTTCCCGATGGGGAACGGCCGGCGGGGCCGGTAACGCCTTGTGGGCCGCGGCTTTGGCGGCGCTGAGGGTCGGGTGCTCCGGCAGGCCGACGCCAGGCCATAGGGTGCGGCTCTCGTCCTCCAGCACCTCCCGGTTGAGGCCGACGCCGTGGCGTTCGAGCACCGGCTGCAGCTCCTCGTAGCGCTCCAAGAGCTGGCGGCGGGTGGATTCGTAGGCGTGCTCGCAGAGCTCGCGGCGGCCGCGGAAGCTGAAGATGTTGCGGAAGAACATGCGGTAGTCGTCCCGCTTGGGCTCCAGCAGCACGATGTCGGCGCCCTTGAAGCGGCCCTCATAGCGGGCCATGCCCGCCTCCAGCCGCGAGTGGATGAGGGTGCGGAAGGTTTGGGAGAGCACCGTCGGCAGACCGCGGTCGATGAGCTTGCCGCGGCGCATGATGCCGCGCTCCACCGCCGAGACCGTATCCACCGGCACGATGGGGTTGATGCACAGCACCAGCTGCGCCCCCTTCTCCAGCGCCACCGAGGCGTGGAGGGTTTTGAGCAGGACGCCGTCCACGTAGTAGCGGCCATCGATCTCCACCGGTGGGTAGAGTCCCGGCAGGGCCGAGCTGGCCTGCACCGCCTTGGAGATGGGCACGTGCTCCAACCCCTCGTCGCCGAAGCGCACCGCCTCGCCGGAGTCGAGGTCCGAGGCCACCACATAGAGACGACGTCCGAGCTGGCGGAAGTCGTCGGTGCGGCCCTTGAGGGAGTAAATATTCTCCAGATAGCCGCGGATGGGCTCGTTGTCGAAGACCGCCGTCGGCAAGGCCCGGGCTAGCCGGGTCAGGGACTCCCGCAGGGTGATCTCACCGGGCTCGCGGAAGTAGTCCACCAGCGCCTCGCTGAACAGCCCCGGAACCATCAACGTGCGGCGGAGCAGCTCCCCGACGGCGGGGGTGAAGAAGGTCTCGGGGGTGAAGGGATGCTCTCCGGGCTCGGACTTGATGATCGCCCGGCACATCTGGCTGGGGGTCAGCTGGTTGGCCAGGTTGGCGCCGACGAAAGCGCCGGCGCTAACCCCGACGTAGATGTCCAGATCGTTGAGGCTGGCTCCTTCGAGGACTTCCTCGAGGGCGCGCAGCGCACCGATCTCATAGATGGCTCCGCCGGGACCGCCGCCGGCCAGCGCCAGGCCGATGGCCTTGCCGGTGCTCTGACGGGTAGTGGGTCCGGAGAGTGAACCGTTGCCGTTGACTCCTGCCATGATCGGCGCCCTCAGGCCTCGGAGGTCTTGGTGCTAGGAGATGCCTTCTTGGTCGCGGTGGTCTTGGTAGCAGCGCGCCGAGTCCGCGGCTTGGCGGGTGCCTTCTTCGCCGCAGTGCTTCGGGCAGGGGTCTTCTTGGCGGCAGCCGGGGCGGCGCCGGCCTTTTTCAGCTCCTCGACCTTGGCGGTGAGGTCCGCCACCCGCTGACTGAGAGTCTGGATCTCGTCCCGGGTGGGGACGTTGAGGCGCTTCATGGCGCCCTTGACCCGGCTGTCGACGCCGGAGGTGAGATCCGCCAGAGAATCCTCCAGGCGGCCCCGGGCGCCTTCCACCCGATCCTTCGCCCGGTCGACCTGCCCCTGGACTTCGTCCCGGGCCTGCTCGACTCGCTCCCGTCCCTGAGCCTCCAACTTCTCTCCCCGGGCTACCAGCTTGCGGAAGACCTTTTCGCCTTCCTCTTCCGCCGCCGCCAGAGCACCGAGACCAGCCAACCAGATGTTGTTGGCGGTCTGCAGGAGGTCTTCCTGAGCCTTCTTCGCCTTCTTCTTCGACTTCTTCTTACCCATGGCGTCCTTCCTAGAGATTGATCGTTGGTGAATTCAGCTCTGGTGCAGCGACTCCACCTCGCGGTGCAGGCGCTCGATGCGGCGGTTGAGGGTGGCGATATCGTCGTGAGTGGGGACTCCCAGACGCTCCAGGGTCTGACCGGTGGTGCGGGCAGCGCCCTCGACGGTCTCTTCCAAAGTGCCGGTCAGCCATTGGCGGACCCGACGCGCGCGGCCGGTGGCCCGCTGCAGGCGCTCCTTGAGATCTTCCCGCCGGCGGGCCTCGTAGGTCTCGCCGCGGCGTACTAGGGTCTCGAAGGTGTCCCGCCCCTGGCGCTCGGCTTCGGCGACCATGCCGATGCCCGCGAGCCAGGCGCTGCGGCCGGCATGGGCCATTTCGTCCCCCAGCTTGCCGAGCCGGGCGTTGGCGTCGCGTAAAGTGCTCTTGGTGTCCATCATCGTCCTCCTAGCTCGTCGGCCTACCAGCTATCAACCGGAAGCCTTCTTGCGAGCGGTCTTCTGAGAAGCGGTTTTGCGGGGCGCCGGGGGTTCCTCCTCGGCAGCCTGTCCTTCCAGCTCGTTGAGGGTGGACTCCAGGTTCTCCAACCGGCTGCGCAGATTGTCCATCTCCTCCCGCGCCCGGCGTACGGGCCCGAGGCGGTCGACACCGGCCTTGACCAGCCGATCGACGCCGTGCTGGACCTGCTCGACGCTGTTGGAGAACGCTTTCTCTCCCACCCGCACCAGATCGTGGAGCAGCTCGCTGGGCAAGAATGCGGTGCCCCGGCGGCCCTCCTCGAGGATGATCTGGGTCAGGGTCTGGGCGGTCACGTCGGAGGAGGTGGCGTTGTCCACCACCCGAACTTCCTGACCTTCTCGCACCCAGGAAGCGATGTCCTCCAAAGAGACATAGCGGCTTTCTTCCGTATCGTAAAGCTTGCGGCTTTCGTAGCGTTTGATCACCCGAATCATTCGGTGTTCCTCCTGCCGGCGGGGAAAGATCCCGCGCCTTGTTCGTGGCCTACCGCTTGCGTCGGCCAGCGGTTGTCGACGAGAAAATATTACCGCGGCGCGGCAAAAAGGTCAAGATTCTTTCCGCACTGCGGCAAAGAGCTCCTCCCTACTCCCCCATCGCCAGGCCCCTGCTCGCCAGCTTCGGCGCCACCGCCGTGCCCAAGGTCTCCAGGGAGCCCAGATCCGTAGGCTCCTCGGCCATCATCGGCACCTCCACCAGGGTCTGCTCCCCCAGCAGCCGCTGCAGCTCTTCGAGCCCGGCGTGGTCCCGGTCCCCCAGCCAGCGAAGGATGCGGCGACCATCCGATTCGGCAGCAGCCCCGTCGGAGGCTGCGCCTGCAACCGCCCGTTCTTCCCCCACCGGCGCGAAACGCGGATGCACCCGATTCACCGCCACCGCCCCCAGGTGCAGCCCCGCCTCCTCCAGCTTGCGCGCGAAGAAGAGGGTGTCGGGGATGCGCTCCTGGCCCGGACCGCTGACCAGCAAGAAGCGGGTGGTGGGGGCCCGCAGGAGCTCCTGAACCTGCTGCGCACGGCGCCGGAAGCCGTCGTAGAGAGGCCCGAAGGCGCGGAAGAACTCGGAGACCTCGCGCAGGAAATCGATGCCGATGACCCGATCCAGATAGCCCTCCACCTTCCGCCCCAGGCCCCCCAGGCGGCTGGTGGCCTTGAGCTTGCCACCGTCGTCGAACCATTCCCGCAGGGCCACCCGCAGCGCCGAGCTGTCGAGGAAGTCGACGATGCGCTGGGGCGCTTCGAGGAAGTCCAGGGCCTGGCGGGTGGGCGGCGTGTCGAGGATCACCTGGCGGTAGCGCCCTTCCTCGGCGACTTCGAACAGGCGTTCCACCGCCATGTACTCCAGGATCCCCGCCAGCGAGCCCGAGAGATGCTGGTAGAAGCGGTTGTCGAGAATCCGCTGGCGGGCTTCATCATCGGGGGCGTAGCGCTCGATGAGCTGATCGAAGGTACGGCGGGCGTCCAGCAGGCTGGCGTCGAGGCGTCCCGGGGCCTGACCGGATTCGTTGGGTCCCAGCGGCACCGGCATCTCCCGCTCCCGGGCTTCCTCTCCCACGCCCAGGGCGTCCTTGAGGCGCAGGGAGGGATCGAAGGTCATCACCAGGGTGTCGAGGCCCCGGCGGGCCGAGTACAAACCGAGGGAGGCCGCCAGGGTCGTCTTGCCGACGCCGCCGGAGCCCACCACCACGATCAAAGGATGCTCGCCGATCATCATCCCTCCTCCGCCGCGGCGGCGTCCGCCTCGGCTTCCAAGCGCTGGCGCAGAGCGCTCACCAGCTCCGGGCCACGGTCCACCGCCAGCAGTGGTAGTTGGACCCGGGGGCCCTGCCAGCGCTCCGCCAGCCGCTCCAGCTCCCGGTCGTTGATCCGCCGGCGGCGATACCAGGCCGCCAGGGCCGGCTCCGGGTCGGCGCCGGTGGCCTCGGCGGCGGCGTTCTCCGACAGCGGCGGGTAGAGGCCGTTGATCACCAACAGCTCCGGTTCCCGGTCGAGACGATCACGGAACTCCCGGCGCAGCTCCAGGGCCTCCTGCACCGGCATCTCCTCCGCCAGGGTGAGGATCACCAGCGCCAGGCGCTCAGGATCGCCGACGAAGTCCGCCAGCTCGGTGGCCTTGCGCCCCACCGGCCCTTGCTGCACCACTTCCGAGACCAGCGACGGCGCCGCCAGCAGCGACACGCCGTGACCGGTGGCGGGGGCGTCCAGCACCACGGTGTCGAAGGGCCCCGTCGCCGCGGAGCCGGCGCCATCCTCCACGGCCTCCCGGCTGCGGCGCTCGGCATAGTCCAGGATCGCCAGCTCCTTGAGCCCCGGCGCGCCGGCGGCGAGCTGCTCGTAGGTCTCACTGGAGAGCACCCGGCGGGCGATCATGCCGGTGCCGATCTGCTCCCGCACCAGCTCGTCCAGCGCCTGCCGGGGCTTGAGGTTCTGCACCGACAGGGAGCCGGAGAAGTCCCCTTCCACCGCCATCACCTCGCCGCCGGAGGGCGGCAGGTCGAGCAGCTGGTGGACGCTCTCCCGAGGATCCACTTCGAGCACCAGGACCCGGCCACCGCGGGCGGCCAAGGCCATACCCAAAGCGGTAGCCAGCACGCTCTTGCCGACGCCACCCTTGCCGGTGACGACGACGAAGCTACGCCGGGCGAGTTGATCGAGCACGTTCATGAGGCGAGAGTCTCCGGGAATCGGTTATGCCGCAGCGCGGCGGGACTCCAGGTTGTCAAACTCCTCGGTAGGGGTCAAGAGAGTTCCAGCTGTGGTAAAACCCATCCCATGAGTTTCCCTACCCAACGCCTGAGACGGCTGCGGCGGACTCCGACCCTGCGGCGCATGGTGCGCGAGACCCGCCTTTCCGCCAACGATCTGATCTTGCCCCTTTTCGCGGTTCCCGGCACCGGTGTCGAGAAGCCGGTGGGCTCCATGCCCGGAGTCTTCCAGCACAGCGTCGACCGGCTGGTGGCGACGGCCCGCGAAGCCTTCGACCTGGGAGTGCCGGCGGTGCTGCTCTTTGGCATCCCGGAGACCAAAGACGCCGAGGGGTCCGCCTCCTGGGCCGCCGACGGCATCGTCCAGCGAGCCGTGGAAGCCCTGACCCGCCGCGTACCGGAGATGGTGCGCATCGTCGACCTATGTTTCTGTGAATACACCGACCACGGCCATTGCGGGGTGCTGCGGGATCACGCCGTGGACAACGACGCCACCCTGGTCAACCTGGCTCGCCAGGCGGTTTCCCTGGCAGACGCTGGGGCCGATGTCATCGCCCCTTCGGACATGATGGACGGCCGCGTCGGCGCCATCCGCCGGGCGCTGGACGAGGCCGGTCACGAGGAGATCCCCATCCTCTCCTACGCCGCCAAATACGCCAGCGCCTTCTACGGCCCATTCCGCGAAGCGGCGGAATCGGCGCCGTCCTTCGGCGATCGTCGCGGCTATCAGATGGATCCCGCCAACCGCCGGGAGGCCTGGCGGGAGGTGGCGCTGGACGTCGAGGAGGGAGCCGATATGCTGATGGTCAAGCCGGCGCTGCCCTATCTCGACGTGCTGTCGGATCTGCGGCAACGCTTTGCGCATCCGCTGGCGGCCTACCACGTGAGCGGCGAGTACGCCATGGTCAAGGCGGCGGCGGAGCGCGGCTGGATCGATGGCGACCGGGTGCTGATGGAATCCCTCCTCGCCATCCGCCGCGCCGGCGCCGATCTGATCATCACCTACGGTGCCTGCGAAGCAGTGCGCCTTCTCGACCAGGGATGGGAACCATGAGCGACTCCACCACCTCTTCGACCTCTACCTCTACGATGGGTACCGTCCTCGCCCGCGCCGAGGCGGTGATGCCCGGCGGCGTCAGCTCGCCGGTGCGCGCCTTCCGCAGCGTCGGCGGTGAGCCGGTCTTCGTCCGCGCCGCCGACGGCGCTTATCTGGAAGACCTCGACGGCCGGCGCTACATCGACTACATCTGCGGCTACGGTCCCCACCTGCTGGGCCATCGCCACCCGGCCATCACCGAGGCCCTGGCCCGGGCCCTGGAGCGCGGCACCACCTTCGGCGCGCCGACGGTGGAAGAGATCGAGTTGGCGGAGCTGCTCATCGGCGCCATGCCGTCCCTGGAGATGGTGCGGCTGGTGAACTCCGGCACCGAAGCCACCATGTCCGCCCTACGCCTGGCCCGCGCCGCCACCGGCCGGGCCAAGGTGGTCAAATTCGCCGGCTGCTACCACGGCCACGCCGATCCCTACCTGGTGGCGGCGGGCTCCGGCGCCAAGACCTTCGGCGTCCCGTCGTCACCGGGAGTGCCGCCGGCGGTCACCGCCGACACCCTGGTGGCGCCGTACAACGACCTGGCGGCGGTAGAAGAGCTCTTCCGCCTCCAGGGGGCCGAAATCGCCGCGGTCATCGTCGAGCCCATCGCCGGCAATATGGGCATGATCCTGCCGCGGCCGGGCTATCTCGAGGGCCTGCGCCGAGTGTGCACCGACGCCGGTGCGGTGCTCATCTTCGACGAGGTGATGACCGGCTTCCGTGTCGCCCCCGGCGGCGCCCAGGAGCTCTACGGCGTCGTGCCGGACTTGACCACCCTGGGCAAGGTCATCGGCGGCGGCCTGCCCATCGCGGCCTACGGCGGCCGGCGGGACCTGATGAGCCAGATCTCCCCCTCCGGCCCGGTCTACCAGGCCGGTACCCTGAGCGGCAATCCCCTGGCGGTGGCCGCCGGCATCGCCGCCCTGCGGGTGATCACCGATCCCGCCGAAGGAGTCTTCCCGCGGTTGGAGGCCACCGGCACCGCCCTGGAGGAAGGATTGCGGGAGGTGGCCCGGCGGCGGGGGGTTCCCTGTCGGGTGCTCCGCCGGGGCGGCATGCTGGGCTTCTTCCTCAGCGAGGACGAAGTCCACGACCAGGACGCCGTGGACGCCACCGACCAGGAGCTGTTCAAGCGGCTCTTCCACGGCCTGCTGAAGCGCGGCGTGCATCTGCCGCCCTCGGCCTACGAGGCCTTCTTCTTCTCCACCGCCCACGGCGAGGAGGAAGTGGCCCGCACCCTCGAAGCCTTCGACCAGGCCTTCGCCGAGGCCTGAGCCCCGATCCGCGCCACCAAGACCGGCCCGATAGAGACCAACACCATGCGAGAGCCCGACGCTCTGATCCTGGGAGGCGGCATCCTGGGGCTGGCCTGCGCCCGCCAGCTGGCCCGCCAGGGTCTCTCCGTCACCCTGTTGGAAGCCCAGGCGGACCCCACGCTGAAGGGCTCCCACTCGGCCTCCTGGGCCGCCGCGGGTATGCTCGCCCCACTGGTGGAGGCACCGGAGGCGGGCCCCCTCTCCGCCGCCGCCCGCGCCTCCCGGGATCTCTGGCCGCAGCTGGTGGCGGAGCTCGAGGCGGAGACACGGTTGGCGGTGGAGCACGACGCCTCCGGCACCCTGATGGTGGCCCTGGACGCCGCCCAGGAAGCGCATCTGGAATTCCTCGCCGCCGCCGCCCGGCGCCTCGGTGAGCCGGTGCTGGAAGTGCCGGCGGCGGACCTCCTCCGACGGGTGCCGGATTTGAAAGCTCCGGCACACCGCGCCCTGCTCCTCCCCGGCGAGCAGAGGGTCGACAACCGCCAGGCCTGCCGAGCCCTGGAGCGCAGCGTCCGCGACCTGGGGGTGGAGATGCTGCTGGGCCACCGGGTCCTGGGGGTCGAGGCCACGGAGAGCGGAGTGCGCGTCGTCGGCGATGGCTGGCAGCGGAGCGCTCCTTGGCTGGTGGTCGCCGCCGGTGCCTGGAGCGGCCGCATCCCGGGGCTGCCGGCGCTGCCGGTGCGCCCGGTCAAGGGGGAGATGATCCGCCTCGAAGGCGTTGACTGGCCCTGGAGCGGCGTCGTCCGCACGCCGTCCGCGTACGCCGTGCGCCGGGGCCGGAGCTCGCTGCTGGTGGGAGCCACGGAGGAAGCGGTGGGCTTCGACACCGACACCTCACCGGCGGGACAGCGCGCCCTGCTGACCATGGTGGCCCGTCTCTTCCCCAGCCTCGCCGGCCAAGCCCCCGCCGCTCGATGGGCCGGCCTGCGCCCCGGCACCCCGGATCGCCTGCCGCTGCTGGGCTCCCTGGCTCCACCCTTCCAGCGCGTTCTGCTGGCCACCGGCCACTACCGCCACGGGATCCTGCTAGCCCCCTGGACCGCTCAGCGGATTGGCGATCTGGTCGCCGGCACGGAGCCGGACAAGACCCTCGACGCCTTCTCTCCGGCGCGCCTCCATACTCCGGGCTGCTAGTCTTACGGCGGTGACCGACGAACGCTCCACCCTAGGCCCCTATCGAATCCTCCGCCGCCTCGGCACCGGTGGCATGGGGGTGGTTTATCTCGCCCTGGACGAGCGCCTGGGCCGGCAGGTGGCCATCAAGCGCATCCTGCCGGAGAGAACCGCCGGGGACAACACGCCGGAAGTGCAGAAGAATCGCCAGCGCCTGTGGCGGGAAGCTCAGCTCGCCGCCAGCCTCGGACACCCCGCCATCGTTCAGATTCACGACGTTCTGAGCCTCGAAGACGACAGCGGCGAGACCATCGACTACATCGTCATGGAGTATGTCGAGGGGCCCAGCCTGCGCCAGCTCTTGCGGGACGAGAAACTGCCCCTCCGCAAGCTGCTGCTCATCGCCCGGGATCTCGCCGAAGGGCTGGCAGAAGCTCACGACCGCGGCGTCATCCACCGCGATTTGAAGTCCGACAACATCCTCCTCACCGCCCAGCGCAAGCCCAAGATCAGCGACTTCGGTATCGCCAAGAGAGCCTTGCCGGAGCCCGACGAAGAGCAGCTCACCGCCACCCGCCACGTGGTGGGGACACCGCGCATGATGGCTCCGGAACAGGCCCGGGGCGGGGCGGTGGACCACCGCTGCGATCTCTTCGCCCTGGGGGTGCTGCTCTACGAAGCCTTCGCCGGAGTCTCCCCCTTCGCCGACGACTCCAAGCTCGCCACTTTGGGCAAGGTCCTGACCTACGACCCACCGCCGGTTCAGCAGCAGGCACCGGAGGTTCCCGCCGAGCTCTCCGGCCTGATCCAGCATCTCTTGCAGAAGGAGCCGGAGCTACGCCCCCAGAGCGCCCACGAGGTGGTCCAGGCCCTGGACGAGATCATCGCCGCCACCGGCTCCGAAGCCACCGCCACCGGCCCCGCCACTCTCACCTTCTCCACCGGCCAGAGCTCCTCCGCCGGCGAAACCCTGCTCGACGGTGCGCCCCCTACCCACGGTGGGGCACCGCCGCCAGCCGCCTCGGGCGAGGCCGGCGGGGCTCCCCAAGGGCGCCGACAACTCCCCTCCCACAGTCTGCCGTCGGGCAGCGTCTCGCAAGAGAGCTCAGCGGGCCCGAGATCGCGATGGAAGCGCCTTCTGCCGCTGGTCGCGGTGTTGCTGGTGGCGGCGGTGGCCACCGGCACCTTCCTCGCCAGCCAGCGCCAGCCGGAGCTGCTCTACGCAGCGGTGCCGGAGCCCTCCGTCAATCAGCAGGATGGTCTGCCGGAGGGCGAGCGGGAGGTGCTCCAGGATGCCGTCCGCTTCGCCGCCCTGCGCACCCTCATCTCCCTCGACCGGGTGGTGGTCAAACCGCCGGAGGAAGTGGATGCCGCCACCGGCGACAGCTTGGCGGAGATCGCTCGCCAGGTGGGGGCTTCGACTCTCCTCACCTCGGAGCTGGAATGCCGGGCCCAGAGCTGCCGCATCTCCCTGCACCGCGTCGGCGCCGATGGCGCCCTGACCTGGGCCGACAGCTTCGAGGTGCCGCGGGAGGAGCTGCGGCTGCTCGCCGCGGCGGTGGAAACCTACACCCGCCAGGCCTTCGACCGCTACCGCCAGCGTCGGGACGCACCCCAGCTCGCCGCCGGTGACGAGGAGCTGCGCATCTTCCTCGAGCTCCACCGGCGGGCGGAGCGGGAGAACGAACCCCCGGATCAGCTCCTCGCCCAGCTGCGGGACCTGCGCCAACGCCAGCCCCGCTTCCTCGAGGCCTACCTCTTGGAGGCGGACGTCGCCCGCCGGGCTTTTCACGCCTCCCGCGACCGCCAGCTGGTGGAGCGAGCCCGCCGGCTGCTGAACCAGGCCCAGGAGCTGGCCCCCTCGGACCCCCGCATTCCCGCCCTGGCCTTCACCGTCGAGCTCACCGTGGGCGATACCGAGCAGGCGGATCAAGAGCTGGACGAGCTGCGCCGGCTGGCCCCCGGCGACGTCACCGTCAGCGTCCGCCAGGCCATGTTGCTGGAGGTCCAGGGCCGCCCCGACGAAGCCCTGAAGGAGCTACGCACCGCGGTCCAGCGGCGGCCCTCGGTATCGGCCCTTTCCAACCTGGCGGCCATGGAATATCGCCAGGGCAAGATCGAAGACGCCCGGGGCTCGCTGCAGCTGCTATTGGCCCGCAGCCCGGACAGTGTCCAAGGCCGTTCGCAGCTGGCGCTGCTGGAGCTGGTGGACGGAGATCCGGCCCGGGCCGCCGAGCTCTACCAAACCTTGGCGGAGGAGAATCAGGGCATCGCCGAGCTCTCCAATCTCGGGCTCGCCTACCTCTTGGCGGAGGATTACGGCCGCGCCGCGGACGCCTTTCGGCGGGTTTATGAGGAGCAGCCGAGCAACCCCCAGGTGGTGCTCAACTACGCCGACGCCCGCAGCCTCCTCGGCGAGGAAGAGGAGGCTCGGGCTCTCTATCGGCAAGTGGTGGAACTGGTGGAAGGGGATGTGGACAGCGGCTCCGCCGCCTTCCTCACCGTCAAGGCTCAAGCCCTCGCCCATCTGGACCAGCAGCGGCCGGCAGTGGCGGCGGTGCAGCAGGCTCTGCAGCTAGCTCCCCGGGACTCCCAGGTAGCCTATGAAGCGGCGGTGGTCTACAGCCTGGCGGGGGACTTCTCCTCCGCCGTGGTCAGCGCCCAGCGGGCCTTGGAGCTGGGCTACGGAGCCCGCTGGTTCGCCTTCCCCTGGTTCGATCAGCTGCGTCAGGACCCGGAACTACGGCCGGTGCTGGAGGCAGCCTCACCGCCCTGAAGCCTCAGCCCCGGGAGGCCTTGATGCTGCCGTTGACGATGGGGCGGTTGACGATGGTCGGGTCGAGGGTCTGCTGTTGATCGTTGGCATCCACTACCAGCATGCGGAAGATGAACACTCCGCCCTGCTCCTCGTTCTGGAAATCGTCCACGATGGAGAGCTTGGTGGGCTCGCTCGGCGCGAAAAAGACGGTGAAGCCCGGCGGTGTCTTGGTGCCGTAGGTACCGTCCGGCTGCTGCCAGAGCAACGGCGGATCCATGAACCGATACCCTTGCATCATCTCCAGATTGATCTCGTAGCTGAGTCCGAAAGTTGCTTCGAAGCCGGCGAAGGCACGAATATTCGCCGGCTGGTTCAGCTGCATGAAAGCGGTTTGGGGAGGAGTGGTGTCGAAGACCACGACCTCGGCGTAGATGACCTCGTCGGCGGTGGTTGGTTCCGCGACCGCGGTGGAGCTCGTGGAGACCTTGAAATGACTCATGATGTACCTCCGTCGGATTCTGGTGTGGAGACTGAGTACTCCCTAGAAGGAGCAACTCGCATGCCAGCATTCGCCTCCCTTCGGAGGCCGTTAGCGGCGCCCAGAGCCCTCCGCCGGGCCCTCGGCCCCTGTCAGCGGGTGTCGCCGGAGGTGTCGGTCTCCCCCGCCGGCATGTCGGTCTCCGCCCCCCGCGCCGGATGCCTCCGCAGCTCAGGGCTCCGCACCCGGAAACCCGCCCTCCGTAGCACCTCCACCGCCGCCGGCAGCCGTGGAGCTGCCACCAGCAGATAGTCCGTGTCGAAGGTGGAGAGGGCGAAGATGGGAATCTCCGCCGCGGCCAGCGGTGCCGCCAGCGCCGCCAGCACGCCGGTGAGGGCGAAGTCTAGAGGGCCAGCCACTTCCAAAGCCCGCCACGGTCCTTCGCAGCGGGCTCCCGGCGGCTCCTGCCCCACCTCGCAGACCACCGACAGCTCGGCGGCGGTGCGTACCGCAGCGAAGAATCCTCCGCCGGCTTCGGGCCACGAAGCCTCCGGCGGCTGCCGACAGACCGAGAGCGGTGCCGGCAGCACCGTCAGGTCGAGGCCACCCCCGCTCCTGGGCGGCGAGATGGACACCTCGGGATGGGAGATCAGGAGTTCATCACCACCGCCACCCCGATCAGGAAGAGCATGAGCACCACCACCAGGAGGTAGTGCATCCGCAGCTGTCCACCGTCGTCGTCATAGACGGCGAGGAATTTGACCAGGGGTGCGGGAAGCGGGGAATCAGAGGATTTGTGGCTGGTGTCGGACATGGTCACGGAATCTCCAGGTGGAACGTTCTAGGTTTTTCGGCGAGCTCCCGGCCGCGGCGCCAAGCTCGGCTGAACGATACCGCGCAGCTCCTCCCAACCCAGGAGAAGCTCCGTCGGGCCGAGGGCGTAGGGAGCGATCTCGTAGGGATCGTAGTGGAATACGATGCCGCCGTCGACTATCGCGAAGTTCTCGTTGAGGGCGAATTCGCCGCTGTCGGAGAAGACGAAGCCGGCGTCCGCCAAGCTCTCGTCCGGGGTCAGCCCCCGAGCCTCCCGAAACCGCCGCTCCGCCAGCGCCACCAATCGCGGCTCGGCGCCCGGGAGCAGGATCTTCTCCCGCGTCAGCTGCTCACCGTCCGTGAGCTCGAGGGTGGCCACGGCCACCGCGGTGTTGGGATGAGCGCCGCCGGCATAAGTGTAGACGGTGGCCCGGAGGCTGAGCAGATGACCGCTCTGGAAGATCACTTCCACCTCGCGGTCGTCCCCCCAACCCATAGCCGAATCCGGAAACTGGCGTTGGATCTCCTGATACTCGGCCAGAAACTCCTCGATCAACTGCTCCGGCGTAGCGGGATCGGTGTCGCTGGGGGCGGCGGTGAGCAGGAGCTCGCGGATCTTGCGGTTGATGGTCGCCGCAAGCTCCGGCCGCGGGGCCCGAACCACCTCCGGATAAACCAGCCGGGCGCTGGCACAGGCGGTATCACCATCGGCGCAGGGCTCTCCGTCGGGACCGATACTGCGGCTCGACAGCTGGCGCTCCATCTGCAAGCGCGGCGCCTCTGCCGTCTCCGGGACCGGCGCCTCGGAGGGGGCAGCGCAGCCGAAGGCGAGCACCCAGCTCAGCCCGACGGCGCCCAAAGCTCTGAGCGTCACGGCGTCACCACGGTGCTCCAACCCGTAAAGTCACCGCTCTCGAATCCACCGTTGAAGATCGCGGTGCGCCCCACCAGCCCGGTCACCTCACCAGCCCAGGCGCCGCGGCCGTAGGTCCCCGCCACCAGGCGGTCGCGGGTGATGTCCAGCTGCAGATCACCGATATTGACGTTGGGCAGGTCGGCGCCGTCCTTGGTCCAGGTGGCACCGCCGTCTTGGGAGTGGTAGACACCGACACCGGTACCCACCAACAACAACGGCGGATCGGCCCGCCAATCGATCTCCAGGGCGCGCACCGAAACTCCGGTGGGCAAGGCGCCGGTGACGTCGCTCCAGCTCAGGCCCCGGTTCTCGGTGCGCAGCAGCCGCGGGCCGGTGTCGGTGACAAAGCCGGCATAGGCCATGGTGGGATCCGCCGGGTCGACGACGATGTCGCTCACCGGCGCCGACGGCAGCCCCGAGGAACGGTCCACCCACAGGCCTCCGTCGGTGGAGTAGATCGCGCCCGACGAGCTGCCGGAGTAGACGCTCTGGGAATCGCTGGGAGCGACGGCGAGGGCGGTGAGAACCGCACCACCGCCGCCACTGACGTCGCTAGAGAGGGCCGACCAAACGGCGGCACCGGAGGCATCCTGGGTGCGCCAAACCCGGTAGGTACCACCGAGCAGCGTTTTGGAGTCGCTGGGATCCATCACCAGGGGGGCGATGAAGCCCCGGCGGTCGGCGGACCACGGCCCGGTGATGTCGGCGAAGCCGCTGCCGTCGATGCGGTAGACGGAGAGGCGCACATAGGTCGTGTAGCGGCGGGCCGGATCCGTCCGATCGTAGGCGGCGAAGCCTCCGTCCCCGGACACGATCTGGGGCCAAGAATCAGCCCCCATGCGCTCCACCGTGCCGTTGTCCTGGGTGCCGCCGATCATCCGCGTCGAATCCTGAGGGTGCAGGGCGATGTTGTAGTTCTGGGTCACCGTCAGGTTGGAGTTGGTGTTGAGCCAGGTCAGCCCGCCGTCGAGGCTGCGCCACACCCCGCCATCGTTGCCCACCCACACCGCGCCGTCGACGCCGAAGGCCACGGTGTGCTGATCCGGATGCAGCTGACCACCGAGGACACCGAGGGTGACATCGGTCCAGCTGGCTCCCCCGTCGGTGCTCCGGATCACCCCCGCCGGCGCGTAGGACGGGAAGACCCCGCCGGCGTAGAGCAGATCCTCGTCCTTGGGATCGACCCCCAGGAAGGCGTCGTACCAACCCTGAGGGCTGGGAAAGTTGGGAGTGTTGGCGAGCTGGGACCAGGTATCACCGCCATCGTCGCTGCGGTAGAGCCCCCGCAAGCCGGCGGAATTGTTCACCAGAGTGGCGTAGACCCGCCCCGCCAGGGAGGGGGCCGCAGTCACCAACACCCGGGAGATATTGCCGCTGGGCAAGCCCCCCGCCAAGCGCGACCAGGTGTCGCCGCCGTCCAGCGAGCGGTAGACGCCATCACCGTGCCGCCCCAGGTAGAGCTGTAGCGGATCACCGGAATCCATGGCCAGGTCGGAGGACCGCCCGGAGGACAGCAGGCTCCAGGTGGCACCGCCGTCGGTGCTGCGGACGTAGCCCCGGGTACCGCTGACGTGCACGATGTCGGAATCCGTGGGATCCACGATCACTCGGCTGCAGGTATCCCCCACCTCCCCGGCGGTCCCCACCTGCTGCCAGGTGGCCCCCCCGTCGGTGGAACGGAAGAGGCCGTCGCCCCCGCTGGCCGTGGTGTACTCCCCGGTGCCGGCGTAAACCACCTCGGCGTCCGCCGGGTCGAGGGTGATGCAGCCGTGGTTGAGGTTCGACAGCTCGTCGGTGAGAGGAGTCCAATCCGCCCCGCCGTTGACGGTCTTCCAGACTCCACCGGAGGCGCTGGCGATGTAGGCGGTGAGGGGGTCGGTGGGATGAGTAGCGATGCCCACCACCCGGCCGCTGGCATCGTCGTCCCCACTCCAGAACTCGGAGAGGATGGGGCGCGGGCCCAAAGGCTGCCAGGCGAGGGCGCTACCGGTGCCTTCCAGCAGATCTCCCGGCTGCCACCCGGGCACCGCCTCACCCCGAATGCGGTAGTAGCCCGGCGGCGGAGGGCCATATCCCCTCTTGCGAGTCTCCGGCGGCCACGGCTGGAGGACTTCCTCCGGCGGCGGGTGGGCCACGACCGGATGCTCCGTGGGCGCAGGGAGATCTCCCAGCCGCGCCGCCGGATCCGCGGCGGCCCCCGGGGCAATCACCAGGATCGCCCCGAGCCAGACGACGAGCATCGCTACGGGAGCCCTGAGGATGGAAGGCTTCATCCGGCGCCGGTGAAGAGTCTGGGCGCCGGTACGAGCGGACGTAGAGGAAATTTTCATTAGATGGGAAGAAAATATCATGTTCCCTCTTCCCGCCACCATCACTGTCGGGATCGTCACGCAATCACCCCGAAATCGCCTTGCGGGAATGCTGCCAAGGCCATCCCTGTTGAATGATATGAGTGCGCTTGACTCAAGTCTCCAAGAGGCCTAAGATGAACTTGAGGAGGAGACTTCAGTCACGCGGACTCAGGGCCGAGAGAGAACGGAGCTGAGTTGGCAGCGAAACCACCTCCCAAGCGCTGTTCTTCTGAGCAGCCTGAGTTTGGATCAGCCTGAGTTCGGATGAGAAGGAGCGAGAGTTGGACTACAAGGACTATTACAAAATCCTCGGCGTGGCCAAGGATGCCAGCAAAGACGAGATCCAGAAGGCCTACCGCAAGCTGGCCCGGAAGTTCCATCCGGACATCAACAAGACCCCTGAAGCGGAGCGTAAGTTCAAGGAGATCGGCGAAGCCTACGAGGTCTTGAAGGACAAGGAGAAGCGGTCCAAATACGACCAGTTCGGCTCCGCCTGGAAACAGGCCCAGCGCACCGGCGGCCGGCCCCAGGGGTTCGAGAACATCGAGTTCGACTTCGGTGACGGCGTCGGCGCTTCCGGCTTCAGCTCGTTCTTCGAGAGCCTGTTCGGCGGCGCCGGCGGCTTCAGCGGCTTCGGTGGCGGCTTCGGCGGCGCTCAGGGGCCCGGGCAACGAGGGGGGCAACGAGGAGGCCAACGAGGAGGCCAGCGCCGCGGCGCCCGGCCCCGGGGTGGCCAAGACGTCGAGTCCACCCTGCGGCTGACCCTGCGCCAGGCGGCCCACGGCGGCAAACAGCAAGTGACCGTGAGCGATCCCCTCACCGGCCAGCGCCGCAGCCTCGAGGTCAACATCCCCCAGGGGGTCCTGCCGGGCAAGAAGATCCGCCTCTCCGGGCAGGGCTCGGAAGGCTACGGCGGCGGCCCCCGGGGCAACCTCTACCTGAAGATCGGCCTGATCCCCGATCCGGATCTGGAGCTCCAGGGCAAGGACCTTCACACCACCGTATCCATCACCCCTTGGGAGGCGGCCCTGGGCGGGCAGGCCACCCTCCCCACCCTCGACGGCGAGGTCACCGTGCGCATCCCGGAAGGTTCCTCCTCCGGTCGCCGGATCCGCCTGCGAGGCAAGGGCTTCCCCGCTCGTGAGGGCACCGGCGATCTCTACGCCGAGTTCAAGATCGTCGTCCCCAAGACTCTGAGCAGCGAGGAGAAGGAGCTCTACCGCCAGCTGGCGGAGGCCTCCAGCTTCGCGCCGCGGGAGGAAGCGGTGGCGGAAGAGGCCTGACACTGGCCCACCGCTCACCACCGGTTACGCATCCCGGCTAGGAATCCCGGCTAGAGATCACAGAGCAGGCGACCACTCCAACGAAGTACCGAACGAACCGAGACGAGGAAGGCAACGATATGGATATCAACCGCATGACGCAGAAGTCGCAGGAGGCTCTGCAGGCGGCCCAGACCAAGGCGGTGCGCTACGGCCACCAGCAAGTCGACGGCGCCCACCTCCTGCTCGCCCTGCTGGAACAGAGCGACGGCCTGGTGCCCCGCCTCTTCCAGCGCATGGAAGTCCCCGTGGACTCCTTCACCAGCGCCCTCGAAGAAGAGCTCGAAAAGCGCCCCCGGGTTTCCGGCGGCGACGTCGAAGCGGGCAAGGTCTACATCACCCAGGAGCTCCAGCAGCTGCTGGTCAAGGCCGAAGACGAAGCCCGCCGGCTGAAGGACGAATACACCTCCGTGGAGCACCTGCTGCTGGCCTTCGTGGACCAGGGCAAGAGCACCGCCACCGGCCGGCTGTTGGCCCAGTTCAACGTCGACCGGGACCGTCTCCTGGCCACCCTCACCCAGGTGCGGGGCAGCCAGCGAGTGACCAGCGCCACCCCCGAGGCGGCCTACGAAGCGCTGCAGAAATACGGCATCGACCTGGTGGGCCAGGCCCGCGCCGGCAAGCTCGACCCGGTCATCGGCCGCGACGACGAGATCCGGCGTACCATCCGGATCCTCTCTCGCAAGACCAAGAACAACCCGGTGCTCATTGGCGAGCCCGGCGTCGGCAAGACCGCCATCGTCGAGGGGCTGGCCCAGCGCATCGTCCGCGGCGACGTTCCCGAGTGGCTCAAAGACCGCTCCATCTTCTCCCTGGACATGGGCGCCCTGCTCGCCGGGGCCAAGTACCGCGGCGAATTCGAGGAACGCCTCAAGGCCGTATTGAGCGAGATCAAGGAGAGCGAGGGCCGGGTGCTGCTCTTCATCGACGAGCTGCACACCATCGTCGGTGCCGGCAAGACCGAAGGCTCCACCGACGCCGGCAACCTCCTCAAGCCCATGCTCGCCCGCGGTGAGCTGCACTGCATCGGCGCCACTACCCTCGACGAATACCGCAAGCACATCGAGAAGGACGCCGCCTTGGAGCGCCGGTTCCAGCCGGTGATGGTGGACGCTTCGACGGTGGAGGACACCATCTCCATCCTCCGCGGCCTCAAGGAACGCTTCGAGGTGCACCACGGCGTGCGCATCCAGGACAACGCCCTGGTGGCGGCGGCGGTGCTCTCCAACCGCTACATCACCGACCGCTTCCTGCCGGACAAGGCCATCGACCTGATGGACGAGGCCTCCGCCATGATCCGCACCGAGATCGACTCCATGCCCCAGCAGCTGGATCAGGTCACTCGCCGGGTCATGCAGCTGGAGATCGAGGAGGCGGCGCTCAAGAAGGAGAAGGACAAGGCCTCCAAGGAGCGTCTGGAAGACCTGCGCAAGGAGCTGGCGGATCTGCGCAACCAGGCCGACACCATGCGCGCCCAATGGCAGGCGGAAAAGGAGGGCATCGACCAGGTGCGCGAGCTGCGCCAGCAGATCGAGGAGGTGCGCCACGAGATCGAGATCGCGGAACGCCAATACGACCTCAACCGCCTGGCGGAGCTCAAACATGGCCAGCTGCCCAAGCTGGAGGAAGAGCTACACCGCCGGGAAGCCGCCTTCGAGGCCAAGGAAGGCCAGCCCTCGCTGCTCCGCGAGGAGGTCACGGAAGAGGAGATCGCCGAGGTGGTCTCCCGCTGGACCGGCGTCCCCGTCACCCGCCTGATGGAAGGCGAGCGGGAGAAGCTGCTGCGCCTCGACGAGATCCTCCACCGCCGGGTGGTGGGTCAGGACGAAGCGGTGCAGCTGGTGGCGGACGCGGTGATTCGCGCCCGCTCCGGGATCAAAGATCCCCGCCGCCCCATCGGCTCCTTCATCTTCCTCGGCCCCACCGGCGTGGGCAAGACGGAGCTCGCCAAGACCCTGGCGGAAGCCCTCTTCGACAGCGAGGACAACATGGTGCGCATCGACATGTCGGAGTACATGGAGAAGCACAACGTCTCCCGCCTCATCGGCGCGCCCCCGGGCTACGTCGGCTATGAGGAGGGCGGCCAGCTCACCGAAGCGGTGCGCCGCAAGCCCTACTCGGTGATCCTCTTCGACGAGATCGAGAAGGCCCACCACGACGTCTTCAACGTCCTGCTGCAGATCCTCGACGACGGCCGGGTGACGGACAGCCAGGGCCGCACCGTGGACTTCAAGAATACGGTGATCATCATGACCTCCAACATCGGGTCCCCGCACCTGCTGGAGGGGGTCAACGACCGGGGCGAGATCAGCGAGCAGGCCCGGGATACGGTGATGCGGGAGCTGCGCCAGCACTTCCGTCCCGAATTCCTCAACCGGGTGGACGACATCGTCCTGTTCAAGCCCCTGACCCTGGAGGAGATCGGCCAGATCGTCGACCTTCTGGCCCAGGATCTGCGCCAGCGCCTGGCGGACCGCAACCTGCACCTGGAGATCACCGACGCCGCCCGCGAGCACATCGCCCGCGAAGGCTTCGACCCGGTGTACGGCGCCCGGCCCCTCAAGCGCTACCTCCAACACGAGGTGGAAACTCGCCTCGGCCGCGCCATTCTCGCCGGCGACGTCACCGACGGCTCCACCATACGCATCGCCTTCGAAGGCAGCGAGCTGCAGGTGGACGTGCTACCGGCGGAGCCGGCGTCTGAGAAAGAAGGCAAGCCGGAGGAGGCGGTGGCGGCGGGGGCCTGATCGGCCGCGAGGGACTGCAACCCCCTCCCGCTCCCCGGAGCCAAGCCCTGGGACCGCCGGCTTCTAGCCGGCTCCGGGGCGGATGGGGGTCAGCCTCCGTGAGCGACCCCACCCCGCGAGGGGTTGAAACCCCTCGCTACTTCATCTCGGCCCTGCCGGGACGACACCCCCGCCCACCCCCAACTAGCTCGCAACAGAACCTCATTCCGAAACACACCAGCCTCGGAAGGCCCCGAACGATCCGGCGTCCCCCAGCCGGGGGACGCTATACACTAGCGAGGGGTTTAAACCCCAC
>JAXHTF010000088.1 GCA_034211275.1 Acidobacteriota bacterium | reverse complement strand
GGGAGGGCGAGGAGCTGTGGTCCAGCGATGGGCTCTACGATCTCCAGCAGCGCGGCCTGCAAGTGGCGCTGCCGCGGCGGCTACTGCCCGAGGGGCCGGCGTTTCTAAGCCTCACCCGCACCCAGCCGGGGCCGGAGGAGGAGATCGCTACGTACACGCTGCAGTTGGAGCGCTGATCCGGCCCCCGCCCGCCCCAGAGCCGGCTAGAAGCCGGCGCTCTCAGGAAGGGAGGTGGGGCGGGGGTGTCGCCCCGGCCGGGGCGAGATGCACTAGCGAGGCGGTTTCAACCCCTCGCGGGGCTGAGCTGAGCCGAATCCGACTCCGCTGGGGCGCCGAAGCCTGAGAGTCAACCCTCGAAATCATCCTCGTAATACTCCGTCCCCAGGTGGGTGATGAGGTCCTCTCCCACCATGTGGCGCAGATTGTTCTTCAGCTTGGTGAGCTGGATGAAGAGGTCGTGCTCGGCGTAGACCGTGGGGGCGGTCATGGGGCTCTTCCAATAGAAACTCAGCCACTCCTGGATGCCCTTCTTGCCGTGGCGTTGAGCGAGCTCGAGGAAGAGGGCCAGGTCCAGCACGATGGGGGCGGCGAGGATCGAGTCCCGGCAGAGCAGGTCGACCTTGATCTGCATCGGGTAGCCGAGCCAGCCGTAGAAGTCGATATTGTCCCAACCCTCCTTGTCGTCCCCCCGCGGCGGGTAATAGTTGATTCGCACCTTGTGGTAGAGGTCGCCGTAGAGATCCGGGTAGAGATCCGGCTGGAGGATGGTGTCGAGGACGCCGAGCTTGGTCATCTCCTTGCTCTTGAAGGAGCTCGGCTCGTCCAGCACCTCGCCGTCCCGATTGCCCAGAATATTGGTGCTGAACCAACCCTGGACGCCCAGGCAGCGGGCCTTGAACATCGGTGCCAGCACCGTCTTGAGGAGGGTCTGGCCGGTTTTGAAGTCCTTGCCCGCCACCGGCACCTGCCGCTGATCCGCCAGCTCCAGCAGGGCCGGGATGTCCGCCGCCAGGCTGGGAGTGCCGTTGGCGTAGGGCACATCCTCCATCAGCGCGGCGTAGGCGTAGAGCATGGTCGGCCCGATGGCCTCTTGGTCATCCCGATCCAGCGCCGCCTCGAAGGCCTCCAGGCTCTGGTGCGCCTCGCTCACCTCCAGGAAAGCCTCGGTGCTGGCGCAGTTGATCATCACGCAGCGCTCCAGGCCGTGCTCCGCCTTGAAGTTGCGAATGTCCTCGCGCAGGGCTTCCGCCAGCTCTCGGCGGCTGCCGCTCTTGATCTCGGTGCCGTTGAGCCGCCGGACGAAGTTCGGATCGAAGGCCCCGGGCATCGGCCGGATGGCGCGCAGGTCGTCCGCCAGCTGATCGAGCAGCGGTTGCTCCAGCACGCCGGCGGTCTCGCAGGCCTCCAGCAGATCGCCGCCGAAGATGTCCCAGCCGCCGAAGACCAGGCTGTCGATGGGGACCAGCGAGGCGAAGTCCCGAATCTTCGGGCTGCGGTCCTCGGTGCGCTTGCCCAGCCGGATATGGCCTAGCTGAGTCATGGACCCCACCGGTTGTCCCAAGCCCTTGTTCACCGCCAAAACGCCGGCGACGAAGGTGCTGGCCACTGCACCCATACCCGGGAGCAGGACGCCGAGGCGCGGAGGGGCCTGATCGGGTTGGGGGGACGAAGAGTCTTGGCTCGCGTGGGTCATGGGTCTCCAACCAGCTTGGGGAGGCTATGGTCGAGGTGGCCGGCGGGCGGCTCAATCGGGACCGCCGGTGAGAAGGTCCGAGTATAAGCCGGACTCCGCCCCGTGCGTAGCGCCGGAGGGTCGGAGCCATAGCCGTGCTAGCATTTGGCGCCTCGAACGAGTCCGAAAATAGAGTCCGATCATTCAGTTCGAAAACAGGGAGCGTGTTGGGCTCGATCTCGGCCCCTGTCCGCCGAGGTCTCGTGGTCCGCACCGTTTCGAAAGGAACACCATGAGAGCCTTCCTCCCCGGCGTTTTCCCCCCTTCTCCAGCCCAGCGTTTCTTCCTCGGTTGTCTCCTCGCCGCGGCCACCCTCGCCGTCGGTTGCTCGCCGGAATCGCCGCCGGGCTCCGCTACCGACGAGGCATCGGAGGCCGACAGCGCTCTGTGGTCGACCATCCAGCGGCTGGAGGATCAGCGCATCGAGGGCTCCGAGGAGCTCAAGGAGGCCCTCACCGCGGACCAGGCCGCTGAGCGGGCGCGGGCGGCGCGGGCCATGGGGCGGATTCAGAGCTCCACCTACGCCGAGGCCCTGGCGGCGGCGGTGCAGGATGCGGACCCCCGGGTGCAGCGGGAGGCCCTCTTCGCCCTCGGTCAGCTCGGCCTGGCCCGCGGAGCGACTCCGCCGCCATCGGCGGTGCAGGCGGCCCAGCGCGTCCTCAGCGGCGACGACGGTGAGCTCAAACCCCTGGCCGCCGAAGCCTTGGGCAAACTGGCGCCGGAGGGGGCTGCCCAGGAGCTGACCCCGCTGCTGGCGGCGGAGGACGAGGAGCTGCGGGCGGCGGCGGCCCACGCCCTCTTCCGCCTGCGCTTCGTGCCGGTGTGGCGCGCCCAGGTGGAGCAGGCGCCGGAGCTTCCCGAGGCGGCGGTGACGGCCCTCGCCGGGGCTTTGGCGGATCCTTCCGTGGAGGTGCGCCGGGCGGCGGCCCACGCTTTCTCCCGCTACGACGCGGCGCCGGCGGTGGCGGCGCTCACCGAGGCTTTGGAGGATGAAGATTCCTGGGTGCGGGTGTGGAGCGTGCGAGCCCTGGGCCGCTCCGGTGAAGCGGTGAATCCCGAGAGCCTGGCGCCGGCGCTGGCGGATGCCGACGCCCAGGTGCGGACGGAGGCGGTGCTGGCAGCCCGCAGGCTGGAGCAGCCGGCGGTGGTGCCGGTGGCGTTGGCGGAGGATTCCAGCTTCCACGTGCGGGCAGCGGTGGCCGCCGTCCTGGGCGCAAGGGAGGACGGGGCGAGCCTGAGCCCCCTGAGCGCTCTCGCGGAGGACTCCTCGGTGACCGTGCGATCCGCCGCCGTCCAGGCCCTGGCCCAGCGCCGCGGTGCGGGCTTCATAGACCAGCTGCAGGCTCTGGCGCAGGATGAAGACTGGCGCCTACGCCTCGCCGCGGGCCGGGCTGCCGCTTCGGCGGAGCTCGAAGGAGCCGGCCGGCCGGTGCTGGAGCGGCTGGTGGAGGATCCCGACACCCGGGTGCTCACCGCCGCGCTCCAGGGACTGGTGGCGAGCGGGGACGCTGCGCCGGCGGTGGAGGATGCGCTCACCGCCGACGATCTTGCGGTGCGCGGGACGGCGGTCCTGCTGGTCCCCGAGGCCGGTCTCAGTGATCCTCTGGTGAGCCTGGGCCGGGCGCTGGAAGCTTCCACCGGCGACGACTGGGTAGAGATTCGCGAGGGGGTGGTGGACGCTCTCGTGCAGGTGGAGGGAGGCGAAGCCCTGCTCACCATCCTGGCCCAGGAAGACCCGGCGTCCTCGGTGCGTAGCCGGGCGCGGACGGCGCTGGCGCAGCAGGATGTCTCGGTTCCCGCGGCGCCGGCGACGGATCCCCCGGGGCCTTCGCCGCTGCTGGGTCAGGCGCCAGCGGAGGACGTGCGGGTGGTGCTCCAGACCTCCCGCGGCGACCTGGTGCTGCGGGTCTTGGCTTCAGAGGCTCCGGTGCACGCCGCCAACTTCCTCGACCTGGTGGATCGGGGCTTTTACGACGGCCTGCTCTGGCATCGAGTGGTGAGCAATTTCGTCATCCAAGGCGGCGATCCTCGGGGCGACGGCTGGGGCAGCGGTGATCGGACTCTGCGGGACGAGATCAACCCCGTCCCCTTCCGCCGCGGCACCGTCGGGATGCCCAAGGCGGGCAAGGACACCGGCGGCTGCCAGATCTTCATCACCCATCTCCCCACCCCGCACCTGGACGGCAACTACACCGTCTTCGGGCAGGTGGAGGAAGGGCTGGAGGTGATCGACCTGCTGGAGGTGGGGGATCGCATCGAGAGTGCGCGGCGACTCTGAGTTTGGAATTGCAGAGCCCTCACCCACCAGCGGGAATCACCACCAACCCCCGCAGCTCCGACCCTTCGGGCAAGTACACATAGAAGAGCACCTTGTCCGCCGCCGGCAGCCGGAAACGCCAGCCCCCCAGGGCCGGTTCCGCATCCTCGACGGTGGCTTCGCCGAGGGTGCGGAGTCGAAGCTCCGGCTCGACTCCCGCTTCGATGGAGGAGGCGTCCAGCCGCACCCGATACTCACCGGCGGCCAGCGGCGTCTTGAGCAGCGCCCACTGGCCGGGGCGGGTGTAGCGCACTGGAGCCCCTTCTTTCTGAGGAGCCATGGAGCCGTCGGGGACGAAGGCGCGGGCCGCGGGGAGAGGTTGGCGGCGCGGTTGGCGAGGGATCTCCACCGGCACCTTGAGCAAGCGTAGCCACGGCCCCCGCCGCCCCGCCGAGGGCCGAAACTCCTGCACCACCGGATAGCTGTCGAGCATGCGCCGGTAGCGTTCGGCGTAGAGGTGGTGGTGCTCTTTGGTCAGATTGGCCGGGTCGAGGAAGCGGGCGTAGGCGTTGTAGGCCAGGAGCACGAAGTCTTGGTCGCCGTTCTCCAGCGTCTCCGGTGGGATGTGGGCGGCGAAGCGCAGGCGCCAGACGGCGTATTGGGCCGGGTCCAGCTTCGGGGTGTAGGCCTCCCGCACGATGCCGGCCCCCGGCGGCAGGGTCTCTTCGATCCAGCGGGCGGCGAGCTCGCGGGTGCTCGCCCGCACCAGGCCGGAGCTCTGCACCAGGGTGTGGTGGATCGGAGCCACCAGGGTCAACGCCACCAGGGCGGTGGGGACCATCGTCGCCGGTCGTAGTCGGCCTCCGGAGCGGGTCTGGAACCAACCTCGCAGGCGCAGGACGAGCACCGCCAGCCCCAGTCCCAGAAGCATCGCCATCGCCGGCAGGGCGGGGTAGAGATTGCGTCGCACCACCATGTGCATGCCGGTGATCAGCCCCAGGTAGAGCACCGGGAAGGGCAGCATCCACAGCACCTTGGACCAGCGCCGCCGGGGCAGCAGGGCCAGGCCAGCCAGGCCCAAGAGCACCGCCAACCAGCCGAAGCTCTCGGTCAGCTGCCGGCCGTAGAAGAGCAGGTGGCTATCCGGCTGCACACCGATCCAGCCGCCCTGGGAGTATTGGACGAAGCCGAAGAGCATGCCCTCGCCGCTGAGGGCGTGGCCCGGAGCCCACAGCAGGCTGGGCATGGCCGCCACGAAGGCGGCGAGGGAGGCGAGGCCGGCCCACAGGAGCCCGAAGGAGAAACGGCGGGTGCGCCAGCGGCCGTAGACCCACACGGCGACGATGGCCACCGCCACGATGCCGGCGGGATATTTCGCCGCCGCCGCCAGGCCCGAGAAGACCCCCGCTGCCAGATAGTCCCGCCGCCGCTCCCGGTAGAGCAGCCGAGCCACCGGCAGCAGGCAGAAAGTGGCCAAGCAGGCGGAGGGGACGTCGGAGATGATCAGGTGGGAGCCCTCGTTGAACGCCGGAGAGAAGATCAGCAGCGCCGCTCCCAGGGCTCCTGCCAGCTCTCCCGTTCGTTGCTCCCGGTGGGTGCCGCCGAGCAGACGGCCGAGGTGGAAGACCGGGACCACCGTGGCGGCGGAGAGCACCGCCACCGCCAGCCGCAGGGTCAGCCAATCCCGGGCCAGGGGTTCGGTGACGCCGTAGATTGAGGCGCACAGGCTGCTCCACAGCCCGGGGAAGAGCTGGCTCAGCCAGAGCAGGAAGGCATAGCCGTAGTAGAGCAGGTGGGGATAGATGAAGCTCCAGCGCAGCAGCTCCCCCTGGTTGATCTCACTGGCGTGGTGATAGTAGGTCCCCTCGTCCCGATAGGCTCGTTCTTCGACTTCGAAGTCGGCGCCGGCGAGGCGCACCGCCAGGGCCAGCACCAGCAGCCCGAGAAGCAGACGGCGGCGGCGGGCGGTGGGGTGGGAACCTCGGAGGCCACCGGCGGAGAGCAGCAGACCGCCGGCCAGGGCGGCGAGACCGACCAGCAGCAGGCCGCGCCCGGCGTTGGCGAAAAATTCGGCGCCAACCCCGCTGACGTCGAGCAGCCAGCAGGGCACCAGCAGCACCAGCGCCAAACCTGCGACCAGGCGGCAGGATCGAGGGAGGTTTCGGCTCCGCCGAGGAGGTTGGCGGGAGAGCTGGGATGGGCGAAGGTTGGGCATAGATCGAGGTGATGTTCGAGGGTCGTGGCCCCTCGCCCCCCTTTTCCTGCGAACGATCCACAGGCAGAATGGAGGCACGGAGGTGAGCTCGATGGGCGAATTATGGCAGCATCCGCGGCGGCGGGGAGCAAAAGCCGGCGATCCGGGAGCCGGTCCGTGCTGAGTCTCTTCCTCTCTTCCACCGCGGGCTTTCTGGTGCTCCACTGGGCGGTGGGGCGATGGCTCGAGGCACCCTTCCACGTCGAGCTCAAGGTCTCCCGAGGCCTGGCCTCGGTCTTCCTGGTACTGGTGGGCCTGGGCTCGCTGGTGCTCTTCTTTCCGCTGTGGCGCCGGGCCTTCTTGACCCCCCACGAATTCAGCTCGCCGGCCAGCGCGGTGGTGGTCTTCCTCGCCGGTCATCTGGTGGCGGACCTGCTGTGGCTGGCCTACGGAGCTCTGGTTCAGGGCTCCCAGCCTCGCCGTGACCTGATTCTGCACCATCTCCTGGGGCTCGCCGCCTGCGCCGTCTCCCTGGGCTTTGGCTTCGGCCAGGCGGTCATCGCCGTTGCCCTCACCGCCGAGGCCATGCCCGTGGCCACCGGTCTAGGAGCCTGGGGCAAGCTCACCGGTGACCGCCGATTGGAGCGTCGCGCCGTGGTCGCCAGCCTCTCCATCCTCTGCCTGTGGCGGGTGCCGGCCTGGTTCTTTGTCGGCGGGGTGGCGGTGTGGGCGGTGCTACGGCCGCCGGGGGATGCCTTGCCCTTTATCTACCCCTTGTGCGTGGCGGTGGCCGGCTGCCTCGTGGCGTTGGATCTCTTCTGGATCCGGCGGCTTTGGGCGGGGCTGGTGGGGCTCGAAGGGGCCCGTGAAGAGCCGCTCGTGGAGGAGTCCCCATGAATTCCCGCTGGTGCCTGGCTGGAGCGGCTCGCTGGCTGCTCGTCCTCTTGGTCTTGTCGTCGTTGGGGGCTTGTGGCAGCGACGAGCCGGCGCAGCTGGTGGTGCGCAATATCGGCAGCCAGCCGCTGCAGAGCATCCAGGTGAGCCTGGGGCCCTTTCGAGAGACCATTCCCGACCTCGCCGCCGGCGATCAGGTGGTGATCACCCTACCGGAGGAGCGGCCGCTGGAGGTCGACCTTCGGTGGCGCTCCTCGGTCGGCGTCGGCTACACCAGCCAGAACATCACGCCGCTTCTCGCTACCGGGGACGACGTGCTGGTAGAGCTGGCCGCCGGCCGCAATCCGCTTTTCCGGCGGGCTGATCCCGTAGCCGACTAGCTAGCCTGGCCCTCGATGCCCAGGGTCTGCTGCAGGGGCTTCTTGCGCAGCTTCCAGATCATTCCGTCCACCAGGTAGTGGTGAAAGTTGATGGCCTGATAGGCGATGAGGATGAGGGGCAGGGTGGAGTAGCTCTGGATGATTCTCAGGAAGCGCTCGAGGCCGAAGTACACGGCGGTGGAGAGCACCAGGCAGACCAGGAAGTAGAGCGGCCAGTTGCGCCGCTGGCTGATGAAGGAGAGCCAGCGCGCCTGCGGGTCCACGCCCTCCCGGAACCGCCGGTTGTTGAACATCCACACGAAGAGGATGTACTGAGCGTTGTGCCAGACGTTGACCACCAGCCAGCCGAAATTGATGTCTTCGATCAGCCGGTAGCCGACCACGAAAATCACCATGTGGCAGGCGACGTAGAGGGTGTGGGCCTGGAGCCGTTCTCCCCGCACCAGCGCCGTCACCACTTGAGAACCCCAGGCCGCCAGCGCCGCCAGCGCCGCGAGGCCGGCGACGAAGACCACCGGGCCGGCCACCGGCAACACCTTGAGCTCGATACCCAAGAACGTTTCCGGGCTCTGATAGGAGCGGTAGAGGATCCCCCACAGCGGCACGAGGTAAAGGGCCCAGCGGGTCAGATCCGGGTGCCCGGCGACCTGGCCCGAGACCTTGCGGCGGTAGGCCCGCTCGATGCCGTAGCTCTGGCGGGTGTAGTGGAACCACTGCCAGTAGAGATAGGTGGTGGAGAGAATCCACGCTCCCGCCACCCAGGCGCCGGCGAGAACCACGGCGAGGACGATCACCGGCAGGCCGAGGACCAGGAATCGATGCTGGCGGAAGCTTTCGGTGTCGAAGGTCAGCCGGGTGAAGGTGGACACCACGTGCTGATAGCCCAGCAGCCAGAGGTCGATGAAGAGGATCACCGGAAAGAGCTGGGGCTGCACCAGCACGATGCCCCCGGAGAGCAGGGCGATGGCCGCCACGCCGACGATGAGGGTGAGATCGAAGGGGGCGTTGCGCAGCCAACCGCGGGGGTTGGCCATCGCGGCGCTCCCGAGAGCGGTTTTGGGAAGAGTCTGACCGTCCATGATCGCTTGCCTCTCGGTTGTTGGCCTCTGGCTTGCTGGCCTGTGAAGTCGCTGGGGGGAGATGGGAAGTATAACAACGCTGGCGAGCGGTGGACCGGAGAGGCTAGGAGCGAGTTCGCAGCATTTTCCTCGCTCCCTCGCTCCCTCGCTCCCTCGCTCCAGCGTGGGAGCGCCAGGGGAGACGCTCCAGCGTCGTGGGTGGGGGACGACCACCGGTCAGCAGCTTGGAGTCGTCCTGCTGGAGACCTCTGTCCGCCCCGCTGGAGCGGGGCTTCGGCAACTGTGCTCGCGGAAACGCTGCGGTTCCCACGGTGGACCGTGGGAACGAGGTGTGAATACCGCCGACCACCAGTTGGCTCCGACCCCAGAGGTCTCGCCCCAGCCGGTAGGGGCGACCCTTGTGGTCGCCCGGGACGAACCCGCCGGAATAGCGAGGGCAGGCACAAGACCTGCCCCTACCCCTGGTCGGCTGCCAGGACCTCTTCCTCGCTCCCGCGCTCCATGGCTCAGTCTCACGCTGGAGCGAGACCGGTGCCGACTTTGGTATCTTGCCAGCACCACCCCCGCCGCTGGAGCGAGCCCGGTTCTGCTCAGATTCATCCGTTGAGAGCTCTCGAGGGAGGAGCATCGTGTCCCGGATCGTTGAAAGAGTCCTCCCCAGCCTGCGCTTCGAGCGTTCACCCCACGCCATCGTGGAGCTCGACGGCCTGCGGGCGCTGGCTATTCTCCTGGTGCTGGGGCGCCACGGGAGCAAAGTCTTTCTCTCGCCGGAGCAGCCGTTCTTCCAGCTCGGGCCTTGGAACGGCGCCAGCCTGCTGATCAACGGCTGGTCCGGTGTCGACCTCTTCTTCGTCCTCAGTGGCTTCCTCATCGCCTACCACTTGTTGCGCCGCTGGAGCGCCGACTCCTGGCGGCCCCAGGCCCGGCGGTACGTGCAGAAGCGGCTGCTGCGTATCGTCCCCGCCTACTACGCCTTTCTGCTCTTGGTGGTCCTCGGCGGCGTGCCCGGCTACGCGATAAGCCGCGAGGATCTCGGGTGGCGCACCGCCTACCACCTGCTCTTCCTTCAGGACTACCTGCCGGCGGATATCGTCGTCGCCTTCTGGTCCCTGGGAGTGGAGGAGAAGTTCTACCTCGTGGCGCCGCTGCTGGTAGTGCCTCTGGGCCTCGCCAGCGCCGCCGCCGGCCGGGCTCGCTGGCGGTGGGTTGCCGTGTTGGGAGTGCTGTTTTGGATCCCAGCGGTGCTCCGTTTCGTCCTCCATCCCGGCGGCGAGCTGGGTTACGAGGAGTATTTCTTCTCCCTGCGCAGCCCCTTCCACGCCAGCTTCGACGGCCTCATCGCCGGCTGCGCCTGTGCCTTCCTCTACGCTCGGCCGGAGACTCGTCGCTGGCTGGCCCAGGGGCGGCGGGCGGTGCGGCTGCAGATCGGCGGCGCGGTGGCGGTGCTCCTGCTGCTGGTGCCGGCACCGCTGGCGGACACGGTGGCACGGTGGGAGGCGGCGCTTCTGGGCAGCGCTCTAGCCCTGGCCTTCGCGGCCCTGATGCTGGGACTGCTGGCCGGTCGCACGGCCCTCAACGGATGGCTGTCGGGCCAGGGCCTCTTCGTCATCTCCAAGCTCTCCTACTCGCTGTACCTGGTGCATATGGTCTTCATGGACAGCCTGCTGGCTTGGCTGTCGAGCTGGCCAGGCTATGGCGGCCTGTCCCTGGAGCTCCAATTCGCCCTCTACTTCCCCCTCTTCTGCGCCGTCTCCGCGCTGGCGGCACTGCTGCTCCACTACCTGGTAGAGCGGCCCTTCCTGGCGCTCAAGGATCGGATCTGAGGCAGGTCCGGCGAGGATTTTCCGCTGCTCCTTCCGCCCAGGCCTGATAGGTTGAACAGCAGCGATGAAGCTCAAGAAGATCTGTTGCCACCGTTACGAGAGAAAGGGGACGGCCTGTCGCCGGTGCCCTCTGTATGGGGAGGGGACCTTCCGAACGCCCCCCGGCGGCACCGCCTCGGCGGATTGGTACAACCTGCCCATCCCCTCGCTGGCTGCCGAGCTCTCGGAGGTGGACGGTGGCAAGAAGGGGAAGAAGAAAAAGAAGAAGTCCAAGAAGAAGGACGGGAAGAAGAAAAAGAAGAAAAAGGCCAAGCGGCAACAGAAGGACAAAAAAGACAAGAAGTCTAAGAAGAAGGGCAAAAAGGCCAAGAAGAAGCGTAAGAAGGCGAAGTCGTAGGCGATACAGCGACTTACAGAAGTCGCCTTCGCCGGATCCGCCGGGGGTCGGGCGGAAGCCGGTGCCGTTGTCGGCCTCAGCGGGCTGCTTATAGACTGAATTTGTTCAATAGCCCGAAGAATGGGATCGAGGAGAAAAGTCATGGCGAATAAAGGTTCATCTTTGTGGAAGTTCTTGTCTCTGTTGCTGCTGTTGGCGGCGGTGGCCCTCGCCGCCCTCTGGCAATGGAGCGAGCATCGTGGGGCCGAGCAGGTAGCGCAGGTGGAGGAGGAGGCGGCGGAGCAGCTGGCTGCCCGCGACGTCGAGCACGCCGCCGCCGTAGGGGCGCTGTCGGTGACCACCGCGGAGACGGTGGCGCGGGCCTTCACCTCCGGCATCAAGCCTGCCGTGTTGGCGGCAGACCGCTCGTCGGTGGACGCTGCCATCGGGGATTTGCTGCAGATCTCCGAGGTCGACTTCGTGCATGTGCTGTCGGCGGAAGGCGGCGTCTTCGCCACCAGTGACCGCAAGGTCGCAGAGACCGGCGGTGCCGGAGCTCTGGGCGACTGGGCCCGCTCCGCCGATACCTTCACCAGCCGTGCCGGTGCTGCCGCCGGGGTTACCGAGGTGGCGGTGCCGATTCAGGGGGCCGGTGCTCGGTTGGCGGTGGCGGTGGTGGGCTACCACACCGGGGCCCTGACGTCCCCGGCTGCCGCCGCCGAGCCCATGGCCGAACCGGAGCCGGCGGACGAAGAGGATACCGCCGACGGGGAGCCCGCCGGCGTCTGACTTTGACCACTGATGGGATGGACTCCTCCCGCGACTGAATGCGGCATCATCGTGCCAAAGTCGCTCTAGCCACTCAAAGCTAAGGAGGAGTCCGTCATGAAGACTACGACGATTGCCATTGATGTTGCAAAGAACGTGTTCGAGATCGCGGTGTCCAACCGACCGGGAAAAGTCGCCCAGACCCATCGGCTCTCTCGGACGAAGCTGCTGAGATTCTTCGCCCAGCAGCCGGCTGCCACCGTCGTGCTGGAGGCGTGCACCTCCGCGCATCATTGGGCGCGAGAGCTCGAAGCCCTCGGACACCAGCCGGTGCTGCTTCCTCCGGCCTATGTGCGACCGTACGTCCGGCGCAACAAGACCGACCACGCGGATGCCTGCGCGATCCTCGAGGCCTTCCGCAACGAGGAGATCCGGCCGGTACCGGTCAAGACCGTGCCGCAGCAAACTCTCACCGCGCTGCATCGCCTGCGGTCGCAATGGCTCGGGGACCGCGTCGCTCGGGTCAACACCTTGCGAGGGCTGCTGCGCGAATTCGGCGTCTTCATCCCCGTGGGCGCCCGCAAGGTCGTTCCGGCAGTCTGGGAGCTGATCGAGGACAGCGAGTCGGGGCTTCCCGACGCCCTGCGCCCGGCGCTTGCAGAAGCCTGCCTGGAGATTCGGGACCTCGAAAAGCGAGTCAAGGCCTGCGAGAACGATCTCAAAGCCCTATCTCGGCAAATGCCAGAAGCTCAGCAGCTGCAGACGATCCCCGGGATCGGTCTACTGACGGCGACAGCCTTGGTGGCACTTGTCGGAGATGTAAGGCGATTCCCCACAGCTCGCCACTTCGCGAGCTACCTGGGCCTGACGCCCCGAGAGCGCTCCAGCGGGCAGGTCCGGCGATTGGGCCGGATCAGCAAACAGGGCAATTCCTATCTCAGAATGCTCTTGGTCCACGGAGCTCGCTCCCTGCTTTGGTCAGCTCGGAGGCGTGAGCAGCCGGATCGCCTCCAGTCCTGGGCCCTGAAGAAACAGCAATCCCGTGGCCACAACAAAGCGGCCGTAGCCACGGCCAACAAGCTCGCCCGGATCGTGTGGGCTGTCTGGAGTCGGCACGAGCAGTACCAGAGCCAGATGCTTGCCGCTTGAGCTCAGAAACCCCAACCCCCAGAATCCAGGTACGAGAAGAGGAGACCTCGCCCACGTGTAGCTTGAGATGACAGGGATGCAAAACCGTCACGCCGGCGCCGAGAGAAGCCGATAGCAGCCTTGGCCTTCGAGGCCGTACACACTGATTGGCTCTCGACGCGCGACTTTCCATCATGGCCCGAGCCCGGAGAGGCTCATTCCAGAGGCCGGAGATATGGCTGCTGCACAGACCTTTGCATTACCGATCCGAGCTCACCGAAGGAGCTGCTTTGACACGAGGAGTCCAGATAGGGCTGCTAGGCATCTTGGGTCGGATCCGCCGAGTCCGCCAGCACCGCCATGAGAGACCGTGGCGGCATGGCGCCGCGGTGGAAGACGCCGCCCTCCACAAAGGCCCAATGCACCTCAGCGAAGGCTGACTCTGCTTCCTCTGCGCGACCCGCCGCCCGAGCCATCTCCGCATCCAGCCAGCGGCGCCGCAGGCGGCTCCAGGGATCCGTCGGCCGGGCCGCGGTGGGGGCCAGCTCCGCCAACAAGAGCTCCGCCTCGTCCTGCTCTCCGAGGCGTTGGAGGTAGAGGATCAAGGTGTGGCGGGCGCATAGCGCGAGCCTCGAATCCACTTCCGGGTCCAGTAGCTCGAGGCTGCGCCGCAGCTCGCTCACCGCGGCTTCCAGCTCTCCCGCCGCGGCTCGGGTCACCGCCCGCTGCAGCAGCGCGCTGCCCAGCTGTTGCTCGTCCTCCAGGTCGCGGTAGATGGTGACGCAGCGGTCGTGAAGCCGCATCGCCTCGGGGAAGTAGCGCTGGTCCCGGCGCAACAGCGCCTCCAGTCCGGCGATCTCCGCCAGAACCAGGGGATCCCCCGAGCCCTGCTCGAGAAAGAATTGCCCCATGGCGAAGGTCTCCGCCGCCAGCGAGGGCTGCCCGCCCAGGCGGCGGGCGTTGCCCAAGGCGACCCAGCCGCGGGCCAGCAGATCGCTGATCAGCTCCCGTCCCAGGCTTTGGTCGTCCAGGGCCCAGGCTGCCTCGATGGCGAGCTCGGCGAAGTCGGCGGCCTGCGCCGGGCGTTCGAAGCTCAGGTTGTGGCTCTCCTGGAAGAGCCGCTCGCACAGCGCCCAGCTGCGAAACCGCCGGCTCCGGCGGACCCGGGTGACGCGGGCTCGCAGATCCGGCAGCTGACGCAGCTCGCGCAGTAGCTCGTCGGCCTGGCCGCGCTCTCGCTGGACCCGCTCCCGTAGCGCGCTGATGCGCTCGATGGTCAGCCGCACGGTCTCGCTCAGCTCCTCGGCGGTCTCCGGGGGGCCGGGCAAGGCGCCGGCGGAGGCTTGGCTGAGCGCTTGGCGGTAGCTCTGCCAGGCTTCGAGGCAGACGGGGCACAGGTCCAGCAGGTGCTGGAAGAGCTGCTGTGCCAGGGGTCGAGGGGGTAGCTCGCCGCGCATCAGCGCGTCGCACTGACCCTGGGTTAGGTGCTTGGGTTCATCGGTCATGGACAACTCCTCGGGCTCCGGTAAGTGGTCGGCGATCTTCGTCGGACATGGTCTGAAAGAGCATGCTTTGATTGTTTAACAGATGATTTGTTCCGTAGTCCATATCCGTGTCGCGCTCAAAATTGTTTTTGAAAGCAATATTTAGCCCGCGGAGCTTACGCTACCCGGTAGAGGTCTTCACGAACGCCACGACCCGGCTCCTGCTGTCGGCAGGTGCTGGCCGAAGACTGGCTTTTCTGTTAGACTTCCCGCCTTGCGGCGGCTGCCCGGCCGCCTTTGTCGTTATGGGCTCAAGAAAGTCCTGGAAATTCGAACTCGGTCCGGCCCGGTCCACGGGTTGTACCTGGAGGTCTTGAAGATGTTGAAGATACGGCTGCGCCGGATGGGGGCGCGCAACAACCCCTTTTACCGGGTCGTGGTTTCCGATTCCCGCCGCGTGCCCACGGGCCGGGCCGTCGAGGAGATCGGCTTCTACGATCCCACCACCGAGCCCGTGACCCTCAAGGTGGACACCGAGCGGGTCGAGTATTGGGTTGGTCAGGGTGCTCAGCTCTCGCCCACGGTGGCCAAGTTGGTCAGTCAGGGCGCTCCGGCGAGTGCTCCGGCGGACGCTCCGGCCGAAGAGGCCGCTGCGGCCGAGCAGGGCTGAGATGAGCGAGATCAGCGCAGAGCTCCGGGAAGTGCTGGAGCTGATGGTGGACGAGCCGGACGAGATCGAGATCGAAGAAGTGCCGATCCGTCGGGACGAGATTCTGTTCGAAGCCGAAGTGGCGCCCGGTGACACCGGCAAGGTGATCGGCCGCCAGGGCCGTACCATTCGCGCTCTGCGCAATCTCCTCGAGCTCCGCGGAGAGAAGGAAGGGCAGCGCTATGGCTTCGAGGTCGTCGATACCTGAGCCTCGGCATTTGCCGGCACGCCTGGGGGTCGGCGCCGTGCGCCGTGCCCATGGCGTTCGCGGCGAAGTCTTGGTCGAGGTCGAAAGCGACAATCCGCGGCGATTCGAATCCGGCGGCGAGCTCTTTGCCACCCCTCCGGGAGGATCTCCCCGGACCCTGCGCATCGTCGCTTCCCGCGCTCATCGAGACGGTCTGCTGGTGCGCTTCGACGGCATCGAAGACCGCGACCAAGCCCAAGAGCTGCGCGGGGCGGTGCTGGAGGTCGACCGCTCCAAGGCTCCGCCCAGGCCCGATGGTGAGGTCTACTTCTACCAGCTAGTGGGCTGTCGCTGCCGGGATCGGACGGCCGGAGACCTGGGAGAGATCGTCGAGGTGGTGGAGGATGGTGGCGGTGCCCTGTTGATCGCCGCCCGAGGCTCCCAAGAGGTGCCCATCCCCTTCGTCGCTCGCTTCATCACCCGCCTGGATCTGGACGCCGGCGAGTTGGAGCTCGACCTCCCCGCTGGACTGGTGGAAGCATGCGCATCGGAATCGTAACCATCTTCCCGGAGCTCTTCGAGCCCTTCCTGCGCACCAGCCTGGTGGGCCGGGCGGTGGAGAGCGGCAGGATGGAGATCTCGGTGCACGACCTGCGGGACTACACCGAGGATCGCCACCGCAGCGTCGACGATGAGCCCTACGGCGGCGGTGGCGGCATGGTGATGACGGCGCAGCCGTGGCTCGCGGCGGTGCGGTCTCTCTCGGAGGCGGAGGCGCCTTCGGAAGAGGGCCGAGCGCCGGCCGGCAAACCGTGGCGGGTGGCCATGTCGCCCCAAGGGGCGCCGCTCACCGAGGAAAAAGTTCGGGAGCTGGCGGACCGCCCATGGCTTCTATTGCTCTGCGGTCGCTACGAAGGGATCGACGAGCGGGTCTATGAGGCCGTGGTGGACGAGGAAGTGTCCATCGGCGACTACGTGCTTTCCGGCGGCGAGATTCCCGCCATGGTCTTGGTGGAGGCGCTCTCGCGGCAAATTCCCGGGGTCGTCGGGTTGGCCGGCTCGGTGGAGAACGACAGCTTTCGCCGCGGGTTGTTGGATCATCCCCACTACACTCGCCCGGCGGAGGTGGAAGGGATGGAAGTGCCGCAGGTTTTGCTCTCCGGCGACCACGCCGCCATCGAGGAGTGGCGGCAGGTGCAGGCGGTGGAGATGACGGCGCGCAAGCGGCCGGACCTGCTGGAAGATTTAGACCCGCGGTCGTTGAGCCCGGCCCAACGGCGGGCATTGGAGCGCCTCGGGTCTTACGATAGGGGTGGGCATTCCGATAGAGTCGGCCCAAGCCGCCGAGCGGAACGGTCCGAGACCATTGGCCCCCGGGGCCACGAGAGACGAAGAACGGCCGAGGAACAGTCGTCCCCGGCCGCCGAAAGGAAGAACGACGAGATCAGCCTCGAGACGGCAGCGGTTGCGCCATCCTCGGGGATTCATCAATAATTCAACTTCCGCAGCAAAGAGCGGCCGAAGCCGCAATGTAGGAGAAGGTGGCAAGCCATGAACAGGTTGGATCAGGTCGAAAGTCCGTATCTGCGCGACGACGTCCCGGAGTTCCGGGCCGGCGACACGGTGCGCGTGCACGTGAAAGTTCGCGAGGGTGAGAAGGAGCGCATTCAGGTATTCCAGGGTGTCGTGCTGTCCCGCCGGGGCGGCGGTAGCCGGGAATCCTTCATGGTGCGCAAGATCTCCGGCGGCATCGGCGTCGAACGGATCTTCCCGATCCACTCGCCCATCATCGATCACATCGACGTGATGCGTCGCGGCAAGGTCCGCCGCTCGAAGCTGTACTATCTGCGGGGTTTGCGGGGCAAGGCTGCCCGCATCGAGGAGCGCCGCGAGGACCGTCCCCAGAAGAAGGCTGCGAAAGCGGCTGGCTGAGCTCGCTGTGGCGCCGGGTACGCCGGCCGGCGCCGTCCGAGAGCGGGGGTTCTTCGAGCCCCCGCGGGAATCGAGATAGGATCCGGCAAGGAGTCCTGGTTGGCGACCATCGAACAGCTATTTGCTGAGGCGTACCGCCTTCGCATGGTGCGGGGATTGGAGCGCCTGCTCGGCGTGGCTGGATTCGATCTCGTCGCCGGCGTGGACGAAGCGGGCCGCGGCTGCCTTGCCGGACCGGTGGTGGCCGCCGCGGTGATCGTCGACCCCCGCCGGAGCATTCCCGGGGTGGACGACAGCAAACGTCTCACCGCCGCGGCTCGAGAGCGGTTGGAGGAGCGAGTCCAGCAGGCTTCGGTGGCCTGGGCGGTGGCGGAAGTCTCGCCCCGGGTCATCGATCGGATCAACATCCTGGAGGCGACCCGGCGGGCCATGCTCCAGGCTCTCGACGAGCTGGACCCATCGCCGGATTGTGCGGTGGTGGATGCCGTGCCCCTGCGGCGCCTCTCCATCCCCTGCTTGCCGATGGTGCGGGGTGACTCCGTGTGTTACGCCGTCGCCTGCGCGTCCATCCTCGCCAAGGTGGCCCGAGATCGCATCATGCAGCAGCTGGACCACCATTACCCCCACTACGGCTTCGCCCAGCACAAGGGCTATGGCGCCCCCGCCCACCTGGAGGCGCTGCGCGAATACGGTCCCAGTCCAGTCCATCGTTTGACCTTCGGCTCGGTGCTCCCCCGCCAGCAGGACTCTCTTCCGCAGGAAGGGGTGGGCTGATGGCGGTGCAGCGCGAGAAGCTGGTCCGCAACGCCGAGAAACTCGTTTCCCGAGGCAAGGTCGAGGCGGCGATCCGCGAGTATCGCAAGCTCCTGGCGGAGCAGCCCAAGGACACCAACACCCTCAACCGGGTGGGGGACCTGTACGCTCGCATCCACCGCATTGACGAGGCGGTGCGGCTGTTCACCCAGATTGCAGGGCAGTACACCGACGAGGGCTTCTTCGTCAAAGCCATCGCGATCTACAAAAAGATCATCAAGCTCGATCCCACCCGCTTGAGCGTCTACGAGCGGCTGGCGGACCTCTACCACCGTCAGGGCCTGGTCAACGAAGCGCGCACCCAATACCAGGTCCTCGCCGACTACTACGTCAACCAAGAAAACTCCGCTTCCGCCAGCTCCATCTACCAGCGCATGGTGGAGCTGGAGCCGGAAGACCCCTCCCATCGCGCCAAGCTGGCGGAGCTCTACCATCAGCAGCAGCTGGTGGACAAAGCGATGGAGCAGTATCGCTCCATCGCCGACATCATGCTCTCCCACAACCAGGTGCCGCAGGCGGAGCAGGTCTTCCTCCGGGCCCTGGACGTCAGCGCCGAGGACCTCGGCTTCGTCGAGAACGCCGCTGCCCGCCTGCGCAAAGCCGGCGCCCTGGACGCCGCCCGGCGGGTCGTCGAGGCGGCAGCGCAGCGCAATCCCGCGGCTAAGGAGCTGTTGGAGCCGGAGGAGGAAGCGCCGGCGGATCAGAGCCCGGTGCCGGAGCAGGTGCTGGACAGCGCCGACGAGTTCCTGGGCGACGATGCCGAGCTGATGCAGGCGCTGCGGGATGCGGACGAGGCGGTGGGAGAGACCCCGGCCCAGCAGCCCACGGCGGGCGGCGACGATCTGGTGATGGATTGGAGCGAGGAGGAGAGCGAGAGCCTGGTGCGGCCGCCGGCGGACGTCCTGGAGCGTCCGGAACCCGGTTTCGGCTTCGACGGCGAGGGGGAGGAGGCCGGCGCCCCCGGTGGTGGCGAGCAGCAGACCTTCGAGCTCGATCTCGACGAGCTGGAAGATCTGGCGGCCAGCGGAGACGAGGCAGTAGCCGAGACCACCGAGGCGGATTTCGACTTCGGTGGTGGCCTGGGAGGAGGGCTGGAGGACGAGGACCTGGGCCTGGAGGAGGACCTGGACCTCGAGGTTTCCGAGCCGGCGGCGAACAAGCCGGTGGCGGGGGCGATCAACGAAGACTACCTCTCCGAGGCCGAAGTGCTGGCCAAGTATGGGCTGCGAGAGAAGGCTCTGGAGCGCGTTCAGCAGGTGCTGGCAACTCATCCGGAGCACGCCGGGGCCCACCGCATCCTGGTCCAGCTCTATCTGGAGAACGACGAGAAGGACTCCGCTCTCCAGGTGGCGGAACGCCTGGGGGTTCAGCCCGGCGCTCAGGAAACCGAGGCTTGGAGCCAGGTCTTGGAAATGCTGGCGGAGGCCCAGGTTTCGTTCCAGGCTCCACCGCCGGTGGCGGCGGAAGACGATCTGGATTTCTTGGAGTCCGCGCCGGCGGCGGGTACTTCGCTGGCCGAAGAGGCGGCCGAGCCGCCCCCCGCCGAGCCATCGCCCGCCGAAGACGGAGGCTTCCAGGACCTGGACTTCAGCGACCTGGAGGCCCCCGCGGAAGCGGCGCCCACTGAAGCAGAGCCCGTTCAAGAGGCATCCTTCGAGGAAGCTTCCGAGGCTCCGGAGCAGGAGCTCTACCTCGACGACCTAGAGGCGCCCAGCTTCGAAGAGCCTTCCTTCGAAGCGCCTGCTGAGGAACCGGCGGAGCAGCCCTCCGGCTTCAGCCTCGGTCTCGGCGACCTGGACGAGTTGGAGGACGAGGAGTGGGGAGAGCAGCAGGAGGCGGTCGCTCCGGAAGGGGCCGCTCCGGAGCCGGGCATGGAAATGCCGGAGCAGGCTACCGACTGGGCTGCGGATGCGGCCTTCGGCGATCTGCCTTCGGAGCCGGCGGTCGAGTACGGCGGGGAGCTGACGGCGGAGGCTCCCGAGACCGAGCCAGCCGCTTTCGAGGAGCCGGCTTTCGAGGAGCCAGCCTTCGAGGAGCCAGCCTTCGAGGAGCCTCTTGCCGAGGAGTCGGCCTCTGAAGAACCCGCTGTGGCAGAACCCGGCGAGGAGCCCGCAGCGGCATCGCCGGCGCCCAGCAGCAAACCTCTGTCCGCCGACTCCTCGAAGCGCATCAACCAGCTGCTGGAATCCCTCCTCGACGACGTTCCGGCGCCGCGCAAGAAGAAGCGCCGCAAGAGCCAGGACAGCGAGGTCGAGCGCATCCTCGGCATGGCCGCCAAGAAGCCGGCTCGGCCTCCGAGCCCGGAACAGCCCGTGCCGGAGAGTCCGTTGCCGGAGGCTTCCGCCACCGAGGCGCCGCCGGCGGACGAGTCGCCGGAGGCCGAGGCCGCTCCCCCGACCGCTGTGGCACCGACGGAGGAAGAGCCCGCCGCCGCCCTAGCCGACGGCGTGGTTTCGGAGCCGGAAGATGCGGGCCCGGGGGTCGAGAGCGCAGGGGACGAGAGCGCGGGCGTCGAGAGCGCGGCAGAGGAGGCCAAAGCCGACCAAGGTCCCGTGGAAGTGCAGATCGGAGTCCCCAAGAGCGAGGACGAAGAGCTCGAAGACCACAGCGACATCGAAGATGCTCTCTCCTTCATGGAGCCCGCCAGCGGGGCGCTGCCGCCGCCGGTCGCCGCCTCCGCCGCTGAGGACATCGTCGACCTGGACGACACCGGTACCAGCTGGCTGGACGAGGTCTCGGCCCGCCGCGAGGCCCAGCCGGAGAGCGACGATCAACTCTTCGACGAGGAGGAAAGCTTCTTCGATCTCGGGGCGGAGCTGGAAGAGGAGCTCTCGGTGAGCGACGCCGTGGGCACCGAGCCCGCCGAAGAGCAAAGCCTGGAAGAGATCGTCGAAGGCTTCAAACAAGGGGTGGCGGAAGCTCTGTCGGCGGAAGACTACGAGACCCACTTCGATCTCGGCATCGCCTACCGCGAGATGGGGCTTCTGGACGAGGCCATCGGCGAGTTCCAGATCGCCGCCAAGTCTCCCGTCCACCTCGTACAGTGCTGTTCCATGCTCGGCATCTGCTTCCTCGAGAAGGGGCTGCCGGAGCTGGCGGTGAAGTGGTACACCCAGGGCCTCAAGACCCCGGACATCAGCGAGGAGGACACCCTCGCTCTGCTCTACGATCTCGGCGAGGTCTACCTCACCACCGGCGACACTGCCAACGCCCACAAGGCCTTCGTCGAGGTCTACGGCATCAACACCAACTTCCGGGACATCGCATCGCGGGTCGCCGAGACCCGCCCTGCTTGAACCTTCGTTTTGCTGCCCTAGGAGACCCATTGAAGGAGTCACCATGAGCCCGGAACGCAAGATCACCCTCACCGTCGTCGTCCTCGCCGCCTTGGTGATCCTCGCTCTGCTCTTTTATCCGTCCGCCAAGGAACGTTTCCTGCCCCAGCCCGTGGCAGCCTGGGTGGCCATCGAGGCCGAGGGCAGCGGAGTCGCGGTGGTCGGGCCGGTAGCGGTGGAAGAGGGCAGTCCCTTCCGGCTTCACGCCGTGCTCGAGGCCGAGGACCGGGACGGCAGTCGTGTGTTCTACACCGAAGCGCCGGCCTTGCGGCTCCCCGATGGGCCGGTGGCCGATTCGGCGCTGCGACGGTGGGACCGCGGGCGCAATCCCAAGATCCTGTGGTTCAGCGTCGAGGGTGGCCTGCCGTACCTGGAGCTGGAGACCGCAGAGCAGCTCCAGCGCTTCCACTTCGAAGATCTCTATCGCCCGTCCTGGCCCCAGGCTTGGTCGATCCCGGGGCAGGTCCAGCCGTCGGAGAGTATCAATGAGGACTACCTCTTCGGCGCCGACCGTCCTGCCTTCGGCACCCAGCGCTACCACGTACGTCTGGAGGTGTTCAGCGACGACGAGGCGCTGGTCCCGGATCAGCGATTCAAGAGCTGGGGCGCGGCGCGGTTGCCGGCGGAGGCGGCGACCTTCCCAACGGTGACGGTGCGCCTGCCGGGGATCTTGGGGCCGGCCTCCGAAGTCTTCGGGCTGACCCAGATCGAGCCGACCGGGCCGTCGTCCGGGGAAATGCGCGCCGGATTGCGGGATCTCACCGGGCAGCGGCTGGCCTTCACCCGGCTGGGAGTCCTGGGAGAGCTCCTGGAGATTCAGGGCCGCACCGCCGCGGACCTCCGCTGGGAGTCCTTGATCCTCGACGGCTCGGTGTCTTGGGGGGATGATGGAGTGGCCCCCGGGGATCTGGTTCAGGTACTCGACCGGGTCGTCCTGCTCTACCGCGACCACAACGGCGACGGGCAGCTGGACACGGGGGATCTCTGCTTCGATTTCGCCAAGGGGGCGGCGGTGCGGACCTTGGACCAGGTCTTCGATTTCAGCGAGGGCTTCGAGGTGAGCTGGGTCTCCCTGCGCTCCGAGCCCGCGGTGGAAGAGTAGGGGGTCCAGCGCCCCGCCCTCGCCCCGGGCTACGGTCAGGGCCGAAGCGCCCACGGGCCTCGATTGCCGCGGGATTCCCCCTGGGAGCGCCGGATCCGGATCTCTCCGAACCTGGTCACCAACAACCCTTCCGGTGGTAGATTCGGATACCCTTGAAGAGGTGGCTCGCTGACCCGTTCCGGCTGCCGAGCCCACCTGATCGTCTCGATTCACCAGCCCTTCTGATTTCACCGAGCTGCTCCACTCCGAGGCCTCACCGCCCTCTAGCCAGGCGCAGCAGAGAGAGGTAGATACCGTTATGAGCACCACCATCACCCTGATCCCCGGCGACGGCATCGGTCCGGAGGTCACCGGCGCCACCGTGCGCATCCTCGACGCCGCCGGCGCCGACCTGGAGTACGAAAAGCACTTCGCCGGCAGCGAGGCCCTGTCCCGTCACGGCACGCCGCTGCCGGAGAGCGTTCTGGAGTCCATCCGGCGCAACAAAGTCGCCCTCAAGGGCCCCGTCACCACCCCCGTGGGCAAGGGCTTCCGCTCCATCAACGTCCAGCTGCGCCAGAGCCTCGACCTCTACGCCAACCTGCGGCCGTCCCAGAGCACGCCGGGGATCCAGAATCGCTTCGAGGACGTCGACATCGTCGTCGTGCGCGAGAACACCGAGGGTCTCTACACCGGCCTCGAGCACGAGGTGATTCCCGGTGTCGTGGAGAGCCTCAAGGTGATTACCGAGAAGGCCTCCACCCGCATCGCCCGCTTCGCCTTCGAGTATGCCCGCCGGGAAGGCCGCAAGCGCATCACCGCGGTGCACAAGGCCAACATCATGAAGATGTCCGACGGCCTCTTCCTCAAGTGCTTCCACGAGGTGTCGAAGGACTATCCGGAGATCGAGGCCGACGATCGCATCATCGACGCCCTGTGCATGCAGTTGGTGATCCGTCCGGAGACCTTCGACATGCTGCTGCTGGAGAACCTCTACGGCGACATCGTCTCCGACCTGTGCTCCGGGCTGGTGGGTGGCCTGGGCGTTTCCGCCGGCGCCAACCTGGGGGAGAACGTGGCCATGTTCGAAGCGGTCCACGGCAGCGCCCCGGACATCGCCGGCCAGGGCAAAGCCAACCCCCTGGCACTGCTGCGCTCCGCCGTCATGATGCTGCGCCACCTAGGCAAGACCGAGCCGGCGGACCGCATCTCCGCTGCCGTCCACCAGGTGCTGGTGGTCGATCGGGTGCACACCGGCGATCTGGGCGGCAACGCCTCCACCACCGAGTTCGCCGAGGCGGTGGTGCGGGCCATGGACGAGGCGGGCTGATCCGGCCCTGTCCGAGGGCTGCCAGGCCATGAGCGGAGAACCGGGTCTCTTCGACGATCAGCTGCCGGCTTCCCAGCCTTCGGATTCCTCCGGTTCGGGAGGCCCGGGGGCACCCTCGGAAGCCGGCGCTCCCCTTGCCGAGCGGCTGCGCCCGCGCAGCCTCGACGAGGTTGTAGGGCAGGCGGCGGTGGCGGGGGAGGGCTCCTTCCTGCGCCGCGCCATCGCCGAGGATCGGGTTCCGTCGCTGATCTTTTGGGGGCCGCCGGGCACCGGCAAGACCAGCCTGGCGCGGATCATCGCCGGCGAGACCTCCAGCCACTTCGTTCCCTTCAGCGCCGTCACCTCCGGCATCAAGGAGGTCAAGGCGGTGATGGCCGACGCCGAGCGTCTGCGCCGGGCCAACGGCGCCCGCACGTTGGTCTTCGTCGACGAGATCCACCGCTTCAATCGCGCCCAGCAGGACGCCTTCCTGCCCTACGTCGAGCGCGGCGACATCGTCCTGGTGGGCGCCACCACCGAGAATCCGTCCTTCTCCCTCAACGCCGCGCTGCTCTCCCGTTGCCGGGTGGTGGTGCTGGAGCTGTTGAGCGACGAGGCCCTCACCACTCTTCTGCGCAGGGCTCTGGAGGATCGGGAGCGGGGCTTGGGCTCGCGCACCGTGAACGAAGAACCGGTGGAGCTCGACGACGACGCCTTCGCCACTCTCGCCGGCCTCGCCAACGGTGACGCCCGCCGCGCCCTCAATCTCCTGGAGCTGATCGTGGCGGACGCCGTCTCCGAGCAGCGCGCCGTGGTCGACGCCGCGGCGGTGCAGCGGGTGGCCCAGCGCAAGATCCTGCTCTACGACAAGAGCGGCGAGGAGCACTTCAACCTCATCTCCGCGCTGCACAAATCCCTGCGCGAGAGCGATCCCGACGCCGCCGTCTACTGGCTCACCCGCATGCTCGACTCCGGCGAAGATCCCCACTACATCGCCCGCCGCATGCTGCGCTTCGCCAGCGAGGACGTCGGCCTGGCGGATCCCCGCGCCGTCCAGCAGGCCCTCACCGCCTGGGAGGCCTACCACCGTCTGGGCTCCCCGGAGGGCGACCTGGCCCTGGTCCAGGCCGCCGTCTACCTCGCCCTGGCCCCCAAGAGCAACGCCCTCTACCGCGCCTCCAAGGCCGCCAAGAAGGCCCTTGCCGACCTCCCCGCCGCCCCCGTTCCCAAGGCTCTCCGCAACGCCCCCACCCGTCTCATGGGCGACCTCGGCTACGGCCAGGGCTACGTCTACGCCCACGACCAGGAAGACGGCGTCGGCGGCATCGATTGCCTACCCGACGAGCTCGCCGGCACCCGCTTCTACCAACCCACGCGGCGGGGCTTCGAAGAGCGGCTGACGCGGCGGCTGGAGGAGCTACGGGGGTTGAAGGAGCGGGCGCGGCGGCGGCGGGAGTAGTACTTCCTAGCGCCGTCCGTCTGCCTGTCCTGCCGTGGATGTCTCCTGATCCCGTTCGAGGATCGGGATCGTTGTTCCGGCGGCATGGTGTTGCTTTTGTCGCTTGACGTACTCCACGACCTTGTTCAGTTGCTTCCGGCCGATGGTGAAGGCGCCATACTCGCTCTGCCAGCGAAACCTATGCGCCATCCATGGGGCTCTATTGATTCGTGCTGACGACGAGGCCTTCACCTGTCCAACCAAGCGAGCCACGGCGATCTTGGGCGGAATGCTCACCACCATGTGCACATGATCGGCCGTTCCGTTGACCGCGAAAACGCGCGCATCCAGCTCGAGGGCTTTCTCCCAGAGAAAGCGATGGACCGCTTCCTCGACCTCTGGTTGGATCCATGGTTCTCGGTTCAGGGTCGTCCAGACAAGGTGGTAGTGCAGCTGTAAGTAGGGCATTGGGATCTTCCGATTGATCTGTCGATGCCTCTGATCGTAGCGGATTGGTGGACGCTGGGGCGGGGTAGTTGGCGATCTGGGCGTCGTCGCCTCCGCCCGGGGATCCAATCCCCGGGCTACTCAGGTTCCGCCAGCTCCGCTGGCTCCGGAGGGGAGGGAGTGGTGGAGCAGGCTCAGGGAGCCGGATTCATCCGGCGGGGTCCTGGGTAGCCCCGGGATTGATCCCGGGGCGAGGGCGGGGGCATTGAGTCTCGAGTAGTGAGCC